>CANJHY010000024.1:0-35817 GCA_947474275.1 Betaproteobacteria bacterium | reverse complement strand
TGATAGGCGAAGGCATGAGCTGCGCCCTGCACTCGGGCGCCATCAGCGGCGAAGCGATTGTCGAAGCGCGGCTCAGGAACCGGCCGGCGCAGGAGATCTACCGCAAAATGGTCGCTTCCGAAGTGCGCCGCTGTACCGACCAGTGGAACCCGCTCAAAATCGCCTTCGACCGCCCGCACGAGGCCGACTTCCCCGCGGCCTTAATGGCACTCTCCTGGCGCGACCGCACCAAAGTGTTGCGCGACATGTGGCGCTTCATCGTGCTCTACAAGGAATTCAAATGGGGCCGGCAGATTTTCCGGGCGGCGATGCAGCGGCCTTTACTCGGCGGATATTCAATGCGGCGCTGGTTATAGCGCAAAATACGATTGAGAACGTTGATTTTTGAATCGGCTTGAGAATTGCTTTAAGTTGGCCCTGATTGACCGTCATGCCCGCGCAGACGGGTATCCAGAAGCATTTGATCTTCCTGGGTTCGCGCCTGCGCGGGAACGACGAAAGTAGAACTGTTCAACTCTTTTTTAAGTCAACCCTGATCCGACATCAAACGTTCTAAAAGTATGCTGACCCGCGAAGACCTCGAAAACGACACCCTGCGGAAAAACCGCGAGCAAAACTTCAAAAGCCTGCCGCTGGTCTCCGAGCAAGAGTTCAACGCTTCCCTCGAACGCATCCTGGCCGACTGGAATCCCAGGGACGACGTATGGGTATTCTGCTACGGCTCGTTGATCTGGAACCCGCTGTTTCATTACACCGAGCGCCGCAACGTCACCGTCCACGGCTTTCACCGCAGTTTCTGCCTGCGCTCACGCCACGGGCGCGGCTCGGTCGAAGAACCGGGACTCATGCTGGGCCTCGATTTTGGCGGCTGCTGCAACGGCGTTGCGCTGCGCATCCCCGCCAAACAAGTACGCCATGAGCTGATGCTGGTGTGGCGGCGCGAAATGGCGATCGGCTCGTACGCGCCGCGGTGGATCACGGCGCGTGCCGGCAAGCAGAAGCTGACTTCGGTCGCTTTCATCGTCAACCACGCGCATCCGCACTACGCCGGCAAGCTGCCGCTCGAAACGATCACCAAGATTCTGGCCACCGCCAAGGGCAAGTTCGGCTCAGGTGCGGATTATCTGTACCAGACGGTGGACTGCCTGGCCCAACATGGCATCCGTGATTCCTACCTGTCGGAGCTGCGCGAAAAGGTGATGAAGATCACCCACGGCGTGCACCACCCGATCGAGTGCCCCGAGATCGGCGCCTGAGGCGAATCCAAAAATCCGCACTTTCGTCGTTCCCGCGCAGGCGGGAATCCAGGGGATCCAACTTTTTCTGGATGCCCGCCTGCGCGGGTATAACGGTTAACTAGGGGTTCAACCTCTAAAAAGCTTCGAGGCGTATCTTCGCCTTGCGTATCACCCCGGCCCATTTCGCAATCTCGGCCTTGAGAAACTCCGCGAACTGCGGCGGCGTGCTGGCGACGATCTCGGCCGCTTCATTCGATAAACGTTCGCTGACATCCCTGGAGCGCAATGCCTTGACGGTCGCGGCGTGCAGTGTGGCAACCACCGGCGCCGGCGTGGCTGCCGGCACGAACATCCCGTACCAGCCCGTCACCACATAGCCGGGCACACCGGCCTCGACGACAGTCGGCAGTTCGGACGCAGCAGCAGAACGCTTGGCGCTGGTGACCGCAAGTGCGCGCAGCTTGCCGGCCTTGATCATTGGCATGCCCGCGAGAAAATTATTGAGGAACACCTGCACCTGCCCCGATATCAGGTCGGTCATCGCCTGTCCGGCGCCTTTATACGGCACGTGGACCATGCTGATGCCGGCCATGTTCATGAAAAGCTCCATGCCGAGATGCGGGCCGCTGCCGTTGCCCGACGATGCGTATGACAGTTGGCCGGGGCGCGACTTGGCGATCGCAATGAACTCCTTGATCGTTTTCGCCGGTATCGACGGGTGCACCGTGATCACGAACGGGTATTCGGCGAGCAGCGACAACGGCGCGAGGTCGGCGAGCGTGTCGTATGGCAATTTCGGATAGAGCGTCGGGTTGATCGCGTGCGAAGCGATCGTGATCAACACCGTATAACCATCGGCGGGCGCTTTCGCCGCGAGGTCGGCGCCTATGATGCCGTTGGCGCCCGCGCGATTGTCCACCACCGCGGTCTGGCCCAGTGTCTCGTTCATTTTCTGCGCGACGGTGCGGGCAACCAGGTCGGTGCCGCCGCCCGGCGGCCACGGCACGACGATGCGGATCGGCTTGGTCGGATACGTTTGCGCCGTCGCCAATCCAGCTGCCAATGCTAAAGCCACAATCATCAGCCGCAGATAACCGCAGATGAACGCTGACAAGGCCGATCTCATATATGCCCCCATTGTCGAATTGCCGGATTTCATCCGCGTTTATCTGCGTTCATCTGCGGCAAAAAATGGTTTACGTATTCGCACCGTGCCGCGCAATGAAACCGAGCAATGCTTCAGCGCAGCGGTCGGGATCGGTCGCCGCGACGTGAAACGAATCGCCGGGCAGCACGACGAGTTCGGAATGCGGCACCTGTTCCTGCCACGCACGCGTCTGCGCGACCGACGCCAGACCGCTTTCCTCGGTGGTAATGACCAGCATCGGACATTTTATTTTTTTCACGTCGGCGCTGATGTCGGAGAAATTGATGGTTGCGCAAAAGCCCGCTTCGCTCGCCATGACCGTGCGCGCCATGTATTTGATCCACCACTCGACGCCTTCGCGCGGAAACGCTTTGCCGAGCCGCCCGCCCATGCTGCGCCGCGCCCAGTGTTCTATGCCCATGGTCTCGACTTCTTTCACGCGCTCGGCGATCGTCGCAAGATCCAGCCGTACCGGCGGCGGCGAGCCCGCCACTGTCAGCGTGCGCACGCGCTGGGGATGGCGCGCGGCGAAAGCACGGCCGATGACGCCGCCGATCTTTGCGCCGACGAGGTGAAAGCGTTCTATCTTCAGCGTGTCCATCAGCCGCAGGTAATCGTTGATGACGATATCGAGCGTCCACGGAAAATCCCGCGCCATCGGCGTCGACGTGCCGAAGCCGCGCATGTCTGGGCGCACGACCTTGTACTTGCGCGCGAGATGCGGCGCCCAGCCGTACCATGCGAGGTTGCTTTCATTGTTACCGTGCAGCAAAAGGATCGCGTCGGATTCGCGCCACGGATCGGTGAAGTCATCGATCTCGTACTGCATTTCGAGATCGGGTGCTACGCGCTGCCTGGACATGCAGGATTCCTCGTCAATGCGGAGTGCGGGCGGCGGACGTCAGCCGAAATAGCCGATCAGCCGCCACCACAGGTATTCGAGCGGCAGGAAAACCAGTATGCCCAGCGCCGCCAGCGGAAATACCAGCCGCAGCGTGGTCGCCAGCGAGATACCGGCGGCCTGCATGCCGACGACCACCGGCGGCACCTGGTACGGCAGCACCATGGTGTTGAAACCGATGGCGCTGATCATCAGCGCGGCCTTGATCGGCCAGCCGGTCGCCTCGGCGAACTGGCCTGCCAGCGGCGCCAGCACCGCAGGCTGCGCGGGGTTGGTCACGACGACGCCGGCCAGCATGCTGAGCAGGCCCAGCGTGATGAAGTTCGCGAAGTCGGCGCCAGCCTGCAGATTGAGCGACGACTGCAGGCTTTTGCCCAGCAGTTCGCCGAGGCCCGACTCCTGCAGGACTGCGCCCAGACCTATGGTGCCACCGACGTAAAAAAACGCGCCGAGGCGAACATCATTGAAAGCTTTGAAAGGCAGCACGCCGACGCGCGGCAGCATGCAGGCGATAGCCGCCGCCAGCGCGACCCAGCCCGCGCGCACGCCGTGCACAACATCGGTCGCCCACAGCACGACAGCGAGAATCAGGATCACCGCCAGCCGCTTTTCCTCCGCGCTCATCGGTGTATGCGGCGCGGGCGCCGCTTCGGAAGTCACCGTGGCGGGAAACAACCAGTACACCAGCGCGACTACGGTCATGCCCTTGAGCAGGCACAGCACCGGAAAAATGACCAAAAAATATTCCGCGTAAATCAAATGCACGCCGTAGAGCGCCTCGGTCGCGCCCGCGAGCACGAGGTTGGGCGCGTTGGCCGGCAAAATGCCATTGCCGCTCTGGTAGCAGATGATGATGGTGCACAGCATCAGCCCGTTGTAGCCGGTGCTGCCGGGCGCGAAACTCACGCGGCGCGCCAGCGCCGCGACTATGGGTATCAGCAGCAGCATGCGGCCGACCGTCGCCGGCATGAAGAACGCCAGCGCCGTCGCGACCAGTGCAATCGCCACGAGCAGGCCGCTATAGCCGAAAGTGTAGCGGTCAAACAGCAGGCCGATAAAGCGCTGCCCGAGGCCGGTAGAGGTCACCGCTTCCGCGATAAACAATCCACCCAGCACCAGCCACATCGTGGGCGACGCGAACCCGGAGAACACCGCCTGCGGCGACGCGATCGCGAACACCATGGCGAGCAGGAAAAACAGCAGCGAGGTGATGTGCTCGGGAAGTGTGCCCAGCGCCCACAGGCCTATCGTCAGCACGATCAGCGCCGCGGCATGCATCGTCACCGCGGTCATGCCGGCCGGCGGCGGCAGCACGAAAATCACCGCGGCGGCCAGACACACCAGCGCGGTGAAAAATGAAGACGCGCGCGGCACTATGCTTCAGCCCCGTGCCATCTCACTTTTTGAATTTCGCGGCGAGCGCATCACCCGTGCGCAGGAGCCCGATGTCGGAACCCACGGCGACGAACAAATAGCCCATGTCCAGACAACGCTGGCCGTCGGCTTCGCCGACCAGGATGCCGGGCGCCTTGCCAGCCTTGCGAATGCGTTTTGCCGCGTCTTCCATCACCTTCCACACTTCGGGATGCTGCCAGTTGCCGAGGTAGCCCATGTCAGCGGACAAATCGTTGGGGCCGATGAATACGCCATCGACGCCTTCGACCTCGGCGATCGCATCCAGACTCGACATGGCCTTGCGCGTTTCGACCTGCAGCAGCAGGCACAATTCGGCCGGCGCTTTCTTGTGGTAGTCCTTGATGCGGCCGTAGCCCATCGCGCGCGCGCCGCCCGCGACGCCACGCATGCCTTTCTGCGGATAGTTGATCGAAATCACCGCCTGCTTCGCTTCCTCGACATTCTGCACGTACGGCAGCAGCAGCGATTGCGCGCCGATGTCGAGAAAACGCTTGATCATCACCATGTCGTTCCAGGGAACGCGCGCGACGGGACTCGCGCTGCCGCCCTGCATCGCGTGCAGCTGGTGCTGCACCATCGGCAATTCGTTCGGCGAATGCTCGGAATCGAGCAGTACCCAGTCGAACCCCGAATTGGCAAAAATATCCACGGCGATATGCGAACAGAGCGAGCTCCAGATGCCGATCTGCGGCTTGCCTGCTTTCAGCGCATGTTTGAAGTGGTTTACAGGTAATTCCATGTGTTGCTCCCCTTGGTCGCTCGGTAATGAGTAATCGGTAATGGGCAATGGGTAAAGGCTTGGGCTGGGGTAATACCCATTACCCATCGCTCATCACCCATTACGCCTTTCAATGTATTTCCGGATCCGGCGTCGGCGCGCCCGCTTGCAGGAAATCGAAATCGCAGCCTTTGTCCGCCTGCGTGACGCGTTGTGCGAAGAGCGCCCCGTAGCCGCGCTCATAAACGATTTTGGGCTGAACCCAGGCGGCACGGCGCTTGGCGAGTTCGGCGTCGCTCACCTTCAGTTCGAGTTTGCGCGCGGCGACGTCGAGTTCGATCATGTCGCCGTCGCGCACGAAAGCGAGCGGGCCGCCGATGAAAGACTCGGGCGCCACGTGCAGGACGCAGGCGCCGTATGAAGTGCCGCTCATGCGAGCATCCGAAATGCGCACCATGTCGCGCACGCCTTTGGCGAGCAGCTTTTTCGGCATCGGCAACTGCCCCCACTCCGGCATGCCGGGGCCGCCGAGCGGACCGCCGTTCTGCAGCACGATCACGCAGGTCTCGTCGATGTCGAGCTTGTCGTCGTCGATGCGCTCCGACATGTCGTTGTAATTCTTGAATACCACCGCGCGGCCGGTGTGCTTCATCAGCCTCGCTTCTGCGGCGGTCGGCTTGATCACCGCGCCGTCAGGCGCCAGATTCCCGCGCAAGACGGTGAGCCCGCCGCTTTTCGCCAGCGGGTTGTCGCGCGGACGGATTACGTCCGTGTTGTAAACTTTGGCGCCCTTGAGATTCTCGCCCAGCGTCTTGCCGTTGACCGTCATGCAATCGAGATTCAAGAGGTCGCGCAATTCGCCGAGCAGCGCGCGCAGGCCGCCGGCGTAATAGAAATCTTCCATCAGGTATTTGTCACCCGCGGGACGCACGTTGGCGAGTACCGGGGTTTTTTTGGACAGCTCGTCGAAGCGGTCGAGCGCGAGCTTCACGTTCGCGCGCCCTGCCATCGCAATCAAATGGATCAGCGCATTGGTTGAGCCCGACAGCGCGTGTATCGTGGTAATCGCGTTGTCGAACGCCTTGGCATTGAGAATGTCGCTGGGCTTTACATCCTCCCACACCATTTCGACGATGCGCCGGCCCGAATAGCTCGCCATGCGCGAATGGTTCGAATCGGCCGCGGGTATCGATGCCGCACCGGGCAACGTCAGCCCAAGCACTTCGGCCACCGACGTCATGGTCGACGCGGTGCCCATCACCATGCAGGTGCCGGGCGAACGCGCAATGCCTTCCTCGACTTCACGCCATTCGTTTTCGGTGATATTGCCGGCACGCAGTTCGGCCCAGTACTTCCAGGTGTCGGTGCCGGAACCCAGCGGCTGGCCGTGCCAGTTGCCGCGCAACATCGGCCCCGCCGGCATGTAGATCGTCGGCAGGTTCATGCTCGTCGCGCCCATGATGAGTGCCGGCGTCGTTTTATCGCAGCCGCCCATCAGCACCGCGCCATCGACCGGGTACGAGCGCAACAGCTCTTCGGTCTCCATCGCGAGCAGGTTGCGGTACATCATGGTCGATGGCTTCATGAACGGCTCGGAGAGCGTGATTGCCGGCATCTCGAGCGGGAAGCCGCCTGCCTGCCACACGCCGCGCTTCACCTCCTCGGCGCGCTGGCGGAAATGCGCGTGGCACTGGTTGATGTCGCTCCACGTGTTGATGATCGCGATCACGGGCTTGCCGGTGAAATCCTCGCGCGCAAAACCGCTCTGCAGCGTGCGCGAGCGATGGCCGAATGCGCGCATGTCCTGCGCGCCGTACCAGCGGTGGCTGCGCAATTCTTCCGGTTTCTTGCGTTGAGTGGCCATTAACGGAAACCTTTATGTCAACACAATTAATTCAAAAAATATTAGCCACAGAGGGCACAGAGAAATGCCAAAAACGGGAATCAAGCGCAGCTCTGGTTTGGATTTCCTCTGTGTCCTCTGTGGCCATGCTTTTTGCATTTGTTTTTTGGCCGAGTCGCGATTATGCAGGAAGCGCCAGACACGCGGCAAGCGCGCCCTTCCACCTCACTCCTCTCCCCTTTCTCCTCACGCCGCAGGCTGGTGTATTATTGCGCCTCTTTCCCTCGTATACACCGCTTCCGGAGAATCCCATGACCCAGCGCATCCGCGGCGTTCTGTCGCCCGTCGTCACGCCTTTCAAAGCCGACCTGTCGCCTGATAAAGACCGCTTCATCGCGCATTGCAAATGGCTGTTGTCGCAGAACTGCGGGCTTGCCGTGTTCGGCACCAACAGCGAAGCGAACTCGCTGGCCGCCGAAGAACGCTCGATGTTGCTCGACGCACTGGTCGCGGCGGGAGTGGACACCTCGCGCATGATGCCCGGCACCGGCTGCTGCTCGATCACCGAAACGGTCAAGCTGACGACACAGGCCGTGAAGCATGGTTGCGCCGGCGTATTGATGCTGCCGCCTTTTTACTATAAGGGGGTCAGCGAAGAAGGCCTCTACCGCCACTTCAGCGAAGTCATCCAGCGCGTCGGCGATGCCAATCTGAAAATTTATCTCTATCACATCCCGCCGATCGCGGTCGTCGGCATCACGACAGGACTCGTCGAGCGCCTGCTCAAAGCTTACCCGAACGCCATCGCCGGCATGAAAGACAGCTCGGGCGACTGGAACAACACCAAGACTTTCCTCGACGCGTTCGCCAAATCGGGTTTCGACGTGTTCGTCGGTTCGGAATCGTTCCTGCTGCAAGGCCTGCGCAACGGCGGCGTCGGCACCATATCCGCGACCGCCAACGTCAATCCGGGCGCCATCCACAAGCTTTATACGGAATGGAAGAACGCCGATGCGGATGCGCAGCAGGCCGCGCTCAACGTCGCACGCGATGCGTTCGGCAAGAAGTACCTGATGATAGGTGCGTTGAAACAGGGCATCGCGATTTACGCGAACGACCCGGTGTGGGCCACCGTGCGCCCGCCGCTCGTCGCGCTCACCGCCGAGCAGGCGAAATCGCTGGAAGCGGAACTGAAAGCGATCAACTTTACGATGCCCGGCTTGAAACGCGCCGGCGCTGCTGTCGCCGCTTAAGTATTCGTCGTTCCCGCGCATGAAAGCCTGCCCCGGCAGGAATCAGTCCGGGGCGGGAACCCAGGAAAATCAAATCGTCCGGATCCCGCCTGCGCGGGGATGACGTCAAATCCTTACTTCTTCCGCGGCGCCAGCCGTATGGCGTCCGCGGGAACCGGCATCGCGTGCGCGAGTATGGTCGCCGCGACCATCGAGTAGTAGCCGATCAATGCCGACAGCTCGACCACACCCTTCACATCAAACAATTTCAGCGCACGAGCGTAGGTCTCGTCGCTGATCTTGTGGTTCTCAACCAATTCCTTCGTGTAATCGTAAATCGCCTGTTCGTCTGCTTGCGCGAAGACCGGCCGCTCACCGCGCGCCATCGCGTCCACCGCGGATTGTTGGATTCCGCCTTTCAGCGCGTGCACCGAATGCGAGTTGTATATGTACTCGCTGTCCAGCCCGCGCGCTGTGGTAATAATCGCGAGTTCGGACAAGCGCAACGGAAATGCGCTATTTAGCCGCAGCAGTTCGCCAAGCGGGTGCATCAGCTCCGTGATTTCCGGACAATGCAATGTGAAACGATACGGCCCCGGAATTCTGCCGCCGCGCCGACCAAGCAAGGCATCGAGAACACGGCGTTGTTCGGCGTTGAGTTCGCTTTCGGGAGAAATCAGGGGAATGCGTGCGGGCATATGCTTGTTCCTTGTCACCGGGCGCCTTGGGTGGCGAGCGGCAAGCATAGAACAATATGCCGGCCACTGCATACCGGCGCGGGTCGACAATGCATCTCACTACCAGCTTATTCGGCGCGGCGCCGTCCCAAGCCGCCTTCCGTAAAGCAGTGAATCAGGTTTTCCCTAGTTGAGCGGTTCCGGCGGCTCGGTGCGCGCCATTCGCACCGCATCGCCTGCGGGTTTCGGCGCATCGGCTGCTTTCGTTTCGCCGGTCGCCTTCGCCACGCTCGCCGCGGCCGAATCGATTTGCCGCGACGAGAAGATGCCCCAGATCAGGCCGGCAACGGTGAGTAGCGGTCCGCCGAGGCCGGCGAGTGCGCCAAGTGAACGCACCGTGAGCGTGCCGCTGACAACCGTGTTGGCCTTCTGCAGCGTTGTGCGCGTGGCCGGCTCGAGCGGCAATGCATCGAGTACTTTTCCGACGACACCCTTGTACAGAATATCGGGCAACGCACTCGCTGGTTCGGCCGGCTTTTCCGGCGCGATAGCCGCATTCTGTTCGTATACGGCAATCTGGCGCGCCGTAGATAGCTTGCCGGGAGCGGGATTGGCCTCTGCGGCGGCATCGTGCGGCGGTACCTTGGCAACCGTCGAGGGCAGGTCCGCCTCATCGGTCGCGAGTTGCACGTCAGCCTCAGGCGCCGGCTCCTCCCAGCGCAAGTGCCGCAGCGGCTCACTTCCGCTGTCGGTAACGACAGAGCTATCGATGCCGCGGGCCAACGGCGCGGTTTGGCTGGAGCCGAACGTCGCTACGAGCCCCGTCAGATCGAGCTTCTGCCCGACGTAGATGCGGTCGGGATTACGGATGTTGTTCGCCTGCGCGACCTGTTTCACGCCCTGCATCGCCGCATTGGCGGGTGCTTCTACGCCCATTTTCGCAAGGCGCGCGCGCACGATCCCGTAAAGCGTGTCGCCCGCATGGACGGTGTGCGCAGCCCGGTCCGCCGATGGCAGGCTCCCCTGCCCGCGCGGCGTACGTGTGGCCATGCTAGCGCGCGCGACCGGCACGGAGTTCTCGCCGACCACCCGTGCATAGGCGGCCTGGAAGCTGCCGTCGATAGTGGGCGGCGCATCCGTTGCATTCGGCCCGGCCGGCCGGTCGAGCCTGATCGTATTGATGTTCATCGGGAGTCCGCTCAGCGGGGTGTATACGCCAAACTTCACCCAGTGTATCGACGCCGCCGGTCGCCCATCGGCCAAGCACAGCGACTTTCCCCGCGTTTTTCGAGCCTAAAGCCTGACGCCCGTCTGCTCTTCCCAGAACCGCACAATCTCCGTCTGATCGAGCTTGCCGCCGAGTTTTTCGCACGCGGCGGCCCACAGCTCGGCCGTCTTTTCCGCCAGTGGCGCGGCCGCGCCTATGCTGTGCGCGCTGTCGACGGCGATTTTCACGTCCTTGGCGATGAACTGCATCGCCATGCCGGTGCCGTATTTACGCGTCAGCACGTGCGGCACGACTTTCTTGGCGACCGGATGCTGGCGGCCGTTGCACATCGCTTCGATCGCTTCGGTCATGACGTTGCTGTCGAGCCCGAACTTGCCGCCTATGGTCATCGCCTCCAGCGTGTTGATGAGCGCACAGGCGTTGATGTAGTTGGTCAGGCATTTCAGCACGTGCCCGCTGCCGAGCGGGCCGCATACATAGAGCTTGCGTCCCATCGCGTCGAACAGCGGTTTGCAGCGCTCGACGAGCGCCGCATCGCCGCCCGCCATGATGTCGAGCGTCGCGTCCTTGGCGAATATCACGCCGCCCATCACCGGCGCATCGACGTAGCCGATGCCGCGGGAATCCAGGTCGTTGCCGATCGCCATCGTGCCGGTGGGCGCCGACGAGCTCATGTCGATCACCATCGTGCCTTTGGCAAGACTTTCGGCCAGCCCGTCAGCGAACAGCACCTGGCGCACGACCTTGTCGTCGGGCACCATGAATATCACCGCGTCGGCACCCTGCCCCGCTTCGGCCAGCGTTGCAGCAGCCGTGCCGCCGTGCTGCTTCACGAATGCCTGCGCGGTTTCCGCGCGCGCGTCGAACACCGTGACGTCGAAACCTTTCTTGACCAGCTGCCCCGCCATCGCGTTGCCCATGTTGCCGACGCCGATAAAAGAGATTTTTTTGATGGGATTCACTGCGAAGGACTCCGTCTATTCACCGGCGCATATCATAGCATCGCCGGTTTGCGTCTGAATCAGCGCGCCGCCATACCGTCGACCCGCCGCATGATGAAATCGACGATCAGTTCCCACGACGTATCGACTGCCTGCTTGTTATAACGTTGGGTAACGATGCGGCCCCCGCAATTAAATACGGCGGGCTTGTCGCCCATCAGGGAATGATCGAATGCATGCGTCGTCCCTGCAAACACGTGGTACTCGACCGGCATGTCTTTGGCGGCGTTCTGCTTCGCCTGCTCTACGCACGAGCGCGGCCCGGCATCCTGGTCGGCGGCGCCGAGCAGAACAAGCAGCGGCGTGGTGGTGTCGTCGTAGAAATTCCACTGGTGGTCCTGGTCGCCCTGATCTCACCTCACACGCAATATCCTACTCCGTTCCAAAATAACAAAAGGCCGCGAAGATTTCTCTTCGCGGCCTTTGTGCGGAATTATTACAGCCTAAACTATTTCTTCGGCTCGAACCCCGGGTCGTAATGCGGTCCCGCCATGCTGCCGTCGGCCGCCTTGCCGTGGATGCCGTGCGACAGGTCCTTGACGGTGAAGAAGTAGACGTCTTCGTCGTGCGTCGCCACCGTCGAGTGCACCGTGTTCGCCGGGAAGTAGAGGAGCGTGCCCGGCCCGCACAATTGCTCGGGCTGGTCGGCGACCTTCACGCGGAGCGTGCCCTGCACGATGTAGTTCCACTGCTCGTTCGGATGCAAATGTGGCCTGGCGCCGGTGCCCTTCTCTTTGCGGATCAGGCCGCATTGCATGCGCTCGCCTTCAATCACCGGGCCGAACGCGGACGAGTAACCGTTGCCGGCGTCCATGCCCGCCATCTTGGTCAGCGGGAAAATGAATTTGCCGTTGCCGGCTTTTACCGCGCCCAGGTTCTTGGTGTTGTCTTTTGCCTCCTGCGCTTCGCTCATAAATATCCTTTCGTTGTTCCGCTTTAGGCTTTCCGCCTCACTCCTTACCCCTCACGCGGAGACATCAGCCGCAAGGCCGGCTTTTTCGATTCCGGCGACGCAGCACGCTTCGTCTTCATCGCCCGTGCCGCCGCTCGCGCCCGCCGAGCCGAGGATATTGCCGGCCGCATCCTTGATCAGCGCGGCGCCCGTCTGCGGGAGGAACTTGCCTTTGGCGGTCGATGCCAGCGACAGGAAGAAATTGGGATTGTCCTTGGCGCGTTTGCCGAGCGCGCGGCTCGAGCAGCCCATTGCCACCGCGCCCCACGCCTTGCCCATCGCCACGTCCATGCGGAACATGCTCGCATTGTCTTCGCGCTGTGCGGAAACAATATTGCCGGCCGCGTCGAGCACGATGACGGCGAGCGGTTTGACTTTCATTTCGTGCGCCTTGGCGATTGCGCCTTCGACAATGGTGTTGGCTTGCTTCAAGGTGAGGCCGGACATGGTGTTCTCCTGAATGGTGGAACGGCAGTGGCGCTGCAATGGTGTGCGCAACGACGCATATGAAAAAACGGCATCGGACTATACAAGCCGGGCGCCCGCACTGTCAATTTCACCGCGTGATTTTTCGGGGCCCGCTGCCGCCTGCAATCCACTACCCGGGCATGCCCGCGCCCCGGAAACAACCTGTGATATATTCATTCGACGCAAGAACCCTCTCACGCTCCCGCGGTTTCCCCATATGACAACAGATCTGCATTTCCTCACCATCTCCGAAGCGTCCGACCTCATCCGCGCGCGCAAACTCTCGCCGCTCGAATACACCGAAGCGCTGATCAAGCGCATCGAAACTTTCGAGCCGCAGTTGAACGCGTTCATCACGCGCACTTTCGACCTCGCACGCAAGCAGGCACGCGTAGCCGAAGCCGATATCGCGGCTGGACGTTACCGCGGGCCGCTGCACGGCATTCCGTTCGCGCTGAAGGACATCTACGACACCAAGGGCATCCTGACGTCCGGTGGTTCCAAGGTCTGCGAAAAAAACATTCCCGCAGAAGACGCGACCACCACGCGCCTGCTGCTTGAAGCCGGCTGCATATTGCTGGGCAAACTGCAGACGCATGAGTTCGCGCACGGCGGTCCGTCGTTCGACTTGCCATGGCCACCGTCGCGCAATCCCTGGCATCTGGAACATTTCACCGGCGGCTCGTCGAGCGGCTCGGGCGCGGCACTCGCAGCGGGACTCGTCCCCGCGTCGCTCGGCTCCGACACGGGCGGCTCGATCCGCGGCCCGGCGTCGTTCTGCGGCATCACCGGCCTGATGCCGACGTCGGGGCTCGTCAGCCGTGCCGGCGTGATACCGAATTCGTTTACCTTCGACCATTGCGGCCCGATGGCACGCACGGTGGAAGACTGCGCAATCCTGCTGCAGTCGATTGCCGGGTTCGACCCCAAAGACGCCGGCAGCATCGCGAGCGACATCCCGGATTACCGCGCCGGGCTGAAAAAAGACATCAAGGGCGTGCGTATCGGCGTGCTGCGCCATTACTGGGAAAAGGACATGCCCGCGCATCCCGATCTCGCGCGCGCGATGGACGCCGCCATCGAGGTATTCAAAACACTCGGCGCCAAGGTCGAGGACTGCCAGACGCGTCCACTGCAGGATTCGTTCGACACCAAGGTGGTCATCGGCGAAACCGAAATCTATACCATCCACTACGACAACCTGAAGTCGCGGCCGGGCGATTTCGGGCGCGATTTTCTGGGACGCGCACTGCCAGCGTGTCTGTTCCAGTCGTCGGACTACGTGCAGGCCTCGCGTGAGCACCGCCGTATTATCGCCAGCATCCGGCCGCTCTACGAAAAATACGACGTAGTACTCGCCGCCGGCTTCGGCCCCGCGCCGCGGCTCGACGCGAACAAGACTTCCAACTTCTGGCAGAAGTCCAATGTGTTCACGCCGTCCAACGTATGGGGCGGTCCGTCGCTCGCCGTGCCAGTGGGAACGAGCGGCGGCTTGCCGTTGGGCATGCAGATCATCGGCCGGCCTTTCGACGAGGCGACAGTGCTGCGCGCGGGCCATGCGTTTCAGGTCGCGACTGACTGGCATACGCGCCATCCGCAACTCACACCCGGTGCGCCGCAACCAAAAGTAACGCCTCAAGGCAACGACCCGGTGGCCGCCGACCTTGATGCCAAGACGCGCGATTTCGTGTTGAGCACCGCCGAGCGCGCGGGATTGAAACTCAACGACGTGCAGAAGACGATCTTGCTGGAGACAGCACCCTTCGCGCTGGCAATGGCCGACCGCATCCGCAAGCCGCGCGAGCGCATGGAAGAGCCTTCGCTGGTGTTCCGTTTTCCGAACTGAACTCTACAGTCAGCCCATGAACGACTCGATGCGATATTTTCGCGCGACGGCGCTTGCCGGTGGTGCGCTGCTGAGCGCAGCCGCCTGGTCGCAATCCGCATGGAAGCCTGAGAAAAACGTCGAGATCATCGTGCCCGCAGCGCCGGGTGCCGCGTTCGACACCACCGGCCGCACACTGCAACGCCTGCTGCAGGAACAGAAAATGCTGTCCGGCACGAGCAGCGTCATCAACAAGGCGGGCGGCGGCGGCACGATAGCGATGAGCTATCTCAACCAGCACGCGGGCGACGGCCATTACCTGTTCGTGATGACGGCCAGCGTGCTGACCAATAATATTCTCGGCGTGTCGAAAGACACCTACACCGACTTCACGCCGCTTGCGATGCTGTTCAGCGAATATCTCGCCTACGGCGTGCGGCCCGATTCACCGATCAAGAACGCGAAAGATCTTGCCGAAGCGCTGCGCAAGGACCCGACGCGTTACAGCATCGCGGTCGCTACCAGCCGCGGCGGCGCACTGCACATCGCCACCAGTCTTGCGCTCAAAGCGGCGGGCGTCGACATCAAAAAACTGCGCGTCGTGGTCTTCAACGCCAATGCCGAATCGCTGACCGCCATGCTGGGCGGCCACGTCGATGTCGCCGTCTCGACGGTCAACAGCTTCGTGCCGCAGGCGCAATCCGGCAAGCTGCGCGTCATCGCGGTGTCGTCGCCGCGCCGGCTGCAGGGCTTCGCCGATGTGCCGACATGGAAAGAGCAAGGCATCAATTCTGAATACGCGAGTTGGCGTGGCGTGATGGGACCGCGCGGCCTCAGCGCGGTGCAGACCGCGTACTGGGAAGACGTATTCGGCAAGCTGACGCGCACCGACGAGTGGCGTCAGGACGTCGAGAAAAATCTGTGGGAAGTCACCTACAAGAACACCCGCGACACGGTACGCGAGATGGCCGACAACAACGAGCAGTTAAAGCGCATCCTGGTCGAGCTTGAAATGGTGAAATAACCGGTGTTCGTGAAATAATTCCTGCTCCCGCCCGCACCTCAACGGCGACGATAGCCCCCCTGTCATAACGCCCGCATCGATGTACAACAAGATTTTCAGGAAGATTCCATGAGCACCGCAAAAACCCCGCGCTGGACCAAACAAAAAGAAGGCGGTTCCTTCACCCGCCTTCCGGTAACGACGATGTTGAATGGGGCGCAGCTAAGCGTGCCGCTGCACGTCATCACCGGCCGCAAAAAAGGGCCCACGTTCGGCATCATTACCAACACGCACGGCGATGAATTTCTCGCGACCATGGCCATTCGCGAGTTCATCAACGGGCTGGACACTGCCAAGCTGAGCGGCAGGATAGTACTGGTGTCGGTTGCCAACCCGATGGCGACGGCAGGCTTTGGCCGGCTCACGCCCGAGCAGCACGGCCGCACCGACCTGCACGAGGTTTATCCCGGCAATGCGCGCGGCAATACGACGCAGATGATCGCGGCCGTGATAACGGAACACGTGCTGCATCATGTGGACGCCCTGATAGATTTCCATTCCGGCGGCAGCGGCGGCCGGCTGCAGGCGCGCGTGGACCACAACAGCAAGGCGCCTGCCGAACTGAAAGCGCGCAACATCGCGCTGGCGCGCGCATTCGGCGCCCCATTCGTACACGAGAACGAATTCGCCGGCTCCGCCGCGCATTACCTGAATTCGATCGGCGTCGTCGCCGTCAACCCGGAAGTCGGCGGCTGCTACCTCGGCCCTGCGACCTCGCAGTACTACACGGCGATGATGGTCAAGGGTCTGACTGGCATGCTGAAGCACATGGGCATGCTCAAAGGCAACGCGAAGCCGCCGCGGCAGATCGACTTCAACACCAAAGCGCGCCGCGAATTGCGGCCGCGTTTCAGCGGCTATCTCAATTCACATTATGAAGAGCCGCAGGACCTGGGCAAGCTCATCAAGGCCGGCACGCGCCTGGGCGAAGTGATCGACCTCTACTCGTACGAAGTCATCGAGGAGATCAACGCGCCGTTCGACGGCTATCTTTTCTTCTCGCGCTATTCGGGCATGGTCGGCGCCGGCACGCAGGCTTTCGCGCTGGCGGAAAAAGCCGGCTCGCGCTGGCTGGCTTAACGCCGGCCCGATTGACCGCCCCGCGTTCCTGACGCGGGGCCGCTCAGCTCAGCGCAGCAAAAACCGCAGGGCTTCGGTCTGGCGCGGATCGATTTCGAGCACCTTGCGAAACGCATCAACCGCGGCGCCGCGGTCCCCGGACTCCCAGTAAGCCTTGGCGAGGTTCAGATACACGGAGAGGTTCTTCGAATCGAATTTAAGGTATTCGCACAGCGAATCGATGGCGCCGCGAAAATCGTTGCGCGAAAATGCCTGCATGCCGCCATCGAGCAGCCCGCGGATCAGCTCCGCGCGGTCCGCCCCGCCGCCATTGGCAAGTCCCTGCGTGAAAGCATTGAGCGCCTCGCGGAATTGCGACTGCCCCAGAAAGGCTTTGCCGACGTTGAGCCACGCGCTGGTGTTGCCGGGCTCGAGCTTGAGATATTCGGTAAAGCGGCTGACGGACTCCTGTAGCCGGCCGTTTTTCAGCGCGTCGGCTCCGCCGCCATACAAAGCCTGGCCCAGTACGGGAATTACGTCCTGCCCCTTGGGAGATAGCTCGTACGCTTGCTTGCCGTTGGCTATAGCGTCAGCCCAGTTGCCTTTCGCTATGCAAGAACGCGCGATGCCGACATAGGCCTGCCAGTATTTACCGTCCTTGGCGACGACCTCGCCGAATTTGGCGATGGCCCCGTCGTAATTCTTGCCGGCGTAGAGCTGCTGGCCTTCCGTCATCAGCGCATCGATCTGGTCTTGCACGCTAAACCCGGGGATTCCACCGCCGCCCGCGCAGCCACCGAGCGCCAAAGACAGTATCAGCACGAACGCCGTCCATACGCGTGAAACATTCCATTGTGCGACCATAGTTTTTCTCCCGGGTTGACCTGCTACTTCGCCGCCGCTTTCGGCGCGACGTAACCTTCCGCTTCCAGCAACTGAAACAATCCGCCAGCCTGCATCAATTTTCTGAGCGCATCAGGCAAAGGGGCGGCTTTGAGCACAGTGCCGGTGCGCTGATTGCGCACCGCGCAATCGTCGAACGAGACTTCGGCAATGTCGCCTTCGTTGAACGCGGCGTCTATGCCGGGACACTCCAGCGCGGGAAAACCGAAATTGACGCTATTGCGGAAGAACAATCCATTGATCGATTCCGCGACCAGACAACTCAGCTTCAGGTTGCGCAGCGAGCGCGCCGCAGGACGGCTCGAACCCATGCCGAAATTGCGCCCGCCGATCAGGATGTCGCCCGGCTGCACGAGATCGCTCCAGCCCGGGCGGTTCGCCGAAAACACGAACTTCACCTGCTCTTCAGGCGTCAGGTAAAACGCGCGATTCGGCAGGATGAGATCGGTGTTGATGTTGTCCGGAAATTTCCAGACTTTGGCTTTGAAGTTCATCGAATCCAACCCTGGCCGCAAAGGCGCAAAGACGCAAAGGACGGGCAAAACAAATACATATAAAAGGCAGCCACTCTGTTGACAGTGGTTACTGGTGATTCAAGGTCGATCGGAATTGGGTCGCCCATTCTTGACTTGATCTTCTTTGTGTCTTTGCGCCTTTGTGGCAAGCCATTTTCATTGCAGGAACTCGCCGGAAAGGCGCAAAGACGCAAAGGACGGCAAAACAAATACATATAAAAGGCAGTCACTCTGTTGACAGTGGTTACTGGTGATTCAAGGTCGATTGGAATTGGGTCGGCCATTCTTGACTTGATCTTCTTTGCGTCTTTGCGCCTTTGCGGCAAGCCATTCATTGCAGGAACTCGCCGGGATGCGTGATCACACCCTTGATCGCGGAAGCGGCGACGGTGGCCGGCGATGCCATATAGACCTTGGAACTCGGATCGCCCATGCGCCCCTTGAAATTGCGCGTGCTGGCAGTGATGCAGACCTCTTCCGGCCCGAGCACTCCCATATGCCCCCCGCCACACGCGCCGCACGTTGGATTCGTTATGACGGCGCCCGCTTCCGCGAGCACCGCGATTACGCCGGTGCGCAGCGCCTCGCGATAAACATGCATGGAACCCGGCGTGATGATGAGCCGCGTCTGCGGTGATACCTTGCGGCCGGCGAGCACCTGTGCGGCCAGCGTGAGGTCGTCGAGCGTGCCGTTGGCGCAAGAACCTATGAAAGCCTGGTCGACGCGTGTGCCCGCGACTTCGCTGATGCCGCGCGAATTCTTGAGCACCGAATCCGGCAGCGCCACCAGGGGTTCCAATTTGCTCAAATCGATTTTGCGCACGTCGGCATACTTGGCGTCGCTATCGGGAGATACCGGTTCGATGTCTGTTTTTCCGCAAGCGCGCAGGTAATCGGCGAGCACGCTGTCGGCTTCGAACGTGGCGAACTCGCACGACAGCTCCGCGCCCATGGTCGATAGCGTCTTGCGCGCGCTCATCGACAGGCCCGCGAGCGCCGATCCGCCGAACTCGACGTTCTGCGTGGCATGATCGCCGTAAGTGCCCGCAATGTGCAGAAACACGTCTTTGGCCGTCACGCCCTTACTCAACGCACCGGTCATCTCGTAACGCACTGTCGTGCCTACCCTGAACCAGGTTTCGCCCTTGGCCGCAGAATACATGACGTCAGGCCCGCCCACGCCGCGGGCGATGCAGTTGAAAGCGCCGGCGCTGCAGGTATGCGAATCGCTGCATACCAGCACCGTGCCCGGCAAGGCGTAGCCCTCGTCCGCCACCACCTGGTGGCAGATACCCTGCGTGCCGCCGACGTCGTGAAAGCGCGCGATTTTGAATTTCTCGACGAATTTGCGCGCCGTGCGGTGCGCGCCTGCACTTTGTATGGTCGGCGCCGGCACGCGGTGGTCGAGTATCACCACCACGCGCTCGGGATGCTCCATTTTCAGCATGTCCTGCCAGATACTGGGCATGAAGTTGTTGTCGAACAGCACCACGGTGTCGACCTTCACCGTGACGAGATCGCCCGCCGCCACGCGGTCGCGCCCGCTTTTTTTTGCGAGGATCTTCTCGGCTATCGTCATGCCCATAGTCTCAACCTTTGAAACCCATTACCTTCAATCTTGAACCGCAAAGGCGCGAAGGCGCAAAGAACATCCAATTGCCCCATTCCGAAATGCTTTTATATTGCGCTTTTAATCCGCATTAATCCGGCGCAGATACCGCTTTTTGCATTTCTTGGCGCCTTTGCGCCTTTGCGCCTTTGCGGTAAAAGCTTTTGCCGTAAGCATTAGCTGCTCGCGAATTTCTTTTCCAGCTCGTCGAGTTCTTTCATCCCCATCAGGTCGTTGAGTTCGTCGAACGACGCCAGCAGATCGGGACGGTCGATGACGCGGTTGTGCTTGACGACTTCTTCCTTGAAAACCGCCATCGCGTTCATCATGCCTTTCAAAGCCGCGGTCGACAGGATGCGCGGATAGCTCACGCCGGCGACGCCGATGTCCTGCAACTGCTTGGGCGACATCAGCGGCGTGGTTTTGCGCGAGCGCATGCCGAGGCCCATGTTGACGATCAGCGGCTTCGGCACGCCCTTCGCGACTTTGGCGATGTCTTCCTTCGACAGCAGCGCATCGGCGTACATGACGTCGGCGCCCGCCTCGGCATACATATTGAGCCGGCGTATCGCCTCGTCCACGCCCAGCGGACCCGCCGCGTCGGTGCGCGAGACGATCACGAAATCGTGGTCGCGGCGCGCATTGGCGGCGGCCTTGACCTTCTGCACCATCTCCTCGGCAGGTATGCATGACTTGCCGGCCATGTGACCGCAGCGCTTGGGCCAGACCTGGTCTTCGAACATGAGAGCGCCCATGCCGGCCTTCTCGAACGCGCGCACCACGAAATGCACGTTCATCGCATTACCGTAGCCGGTATCAGCATCGGCGCGCAGCACGAGGTCGGTGCAATCGGCGAGCCTCCTCGCGTTGTCGAGGTTCTCGTCGAACGTCATGACGCCGCGGTCAGCCCAGCCCATGCGGCTCTCGGACACGCCCGCGCCGGAAATCGACGCGGTCCTGAACCCCGACTGCTCGACCAGGCGCGCGGTATAGCCGTCATAGATACCGGGCTGAATGAGAATTTCCGGTGCGTTGATCAAATCCCTGAACTGGCGGCCTTTGCTGACCATAAGTTGTTCTCCCCTTGAAACCGATTCGAAAATACTTCGGCGCGCGCCGGCTAGCGTCCGCCGGCCGGCAGTTCCGCCGCATTCCATCCGCCGCCGAGCGCCTTGACCAGCGTGACCGCCGCGGCGAGGCGGCGCCCGCGTATGCCGACCAACGCGCGTTCATTGTTGAGCCACGCCGATTGCACGGTCACCACGTTCAGGTAACTCACAGTGCCGGCCTTGTATTGATTAATCGTCAAATCCATCGACTGGCGTGCGGCGACAGTGGCCTCTTCCTGCATTTTTTCCTGCTCTTCCAGTATGCGCAGCGCAGCGAGATTGTCCTCGACCTCCTGAAAGCCTTCGAGCACCGTCTGGCGATAGGCCGCTACGTTGGCGTCATAGACGGCAATCGCCTGGTCGGTCAGCGCGCGGCGCAAGCCCGCGTCAAAGATGGACTGCGCGATCGCGGGGCCGATCGCCCAGAAGCGGCTCGGCCAGTTCAACCAGTCGGCAAGCCGCGAACTCTCGAAACCCGCCGAGCCGGACAGGGTGAGTGACGGGAAGAAGGCCGACTTGGCGACCCCGATGCGTGCATTGGCCGCTGCAACCCGTCTTTCCGCGGCAGCAATATCGGGCCGGCGCTCGAGCAGTTCCGACGGCTGGTTCAGGGGCACCACGGGCACCGCCACTTTCGCCGTCTGCGGCGGCAGCGCGAAATTGGCCGGCGCCTTGCCGACCAGAATCGCGATGGCATGCTCGAGCTGCGCGCGCTGCACGCCGATCTCGATGGCCTGCGCCTGAGTGCTTTTCAGCAGCGTCTCCGCCTGCACGAGGTCGACCTTGCCCGCCACGCCCGCCGTGTAGCGGTTGCGCGTCATTTCGAGCGATTTCTGGAAGGCAGCCACGGTGTCGTCGAGCAACTGGCGCTGCTGGTCCAGCACGCGCAACTGGAAATAATTAAATGCCAATTCTGCCTGTGCCAGCAGGCGCACCATTTCAAGATCGGCGGCGCTCGCCTGCGCGCCGGCGACGTTGGCGCTCACAGTATTGCGCACGCGGCCCCAGATATCGACTTCGTAATTGGCGTCGAGCGCCAGGTTGTAATTGTTGGCCGTCGTGCCGGCGCGCGCGGCAGTGCCGACAGACCGGCTGCGCGAGACCGACGCGCGGCCGTCAACACTCGGGAAGAGGCTCGCGCGCGCCTGCTGCACGAGGGTGCGTGCCTGGCGGAAATTCGCTTCGGCGACGCGCACGTTCTGGTTCGAGACATCGATTTGCGCGATGAGCGAGTTAAGCTGAGCGTCGCCAAAGACCTCCCACCACTTGTCGCGCTTGACGTCGTCGCGCGGCTGCGCGACTTTCCAGTTGCCCGCTTCCTTGTAAGCCGCCGGCGCATCCACGGCGGGACGCTCGTACTTGGGCCCCGCCGAACACGCGGCCAGCAATGCAAGCGCCGCCGCCGCGAGCACGCGAATATTCACGGCCGTACGAAATTTCATGGCGTCTCCAATGCAACCCGGCCAGTCCAGCGGGTCCACACCCGCTGGCACCACAGGCGGAAGCGGTCGAGGTAAATGTAGACCACCGGTGTCGTATACAGCGTCAGCAACTGGCTCAGGATCAGGCCGCCGACAATCGCAATGCCGAGCGGCCGGCGCATTTCCGAACCCTCGCCGTAGCCGAATGCCAGCGGCACCGCGCCGAGCAGCGCCGCCATCGTCGTCATCATGATCGGGCGAAAACGCAGCAGGCATGCTTCGAAAATCGCTTCTTCCGGCGGCTTGCCGGTGCGTCGCTCGGTGGCGAGCGCGAAGTCGATCATCATAATCGCATTTTTCTTGACTATGCCTATTAGTAATATGACGCCGATCAGCGCAATGATACTGAACTCCGTCTGAAAGAGCAGCAGCGCGAGCAGAGCGCCCACGCCCGCCGACGGCAGCGTCGACAGAATCGTGATCGGGTGCACATAGCTCTCGTAGAGTATGCCGAGCACGATGTAGACCGTGAGCAGGGCCGCGAGCACCAGCCACGGCTGGCTCTTGAGCGAAGCCTGGAACGCTCGCGCCGTGCCCTGGAAGTTGCCGGTCAACGTGGCGGGCGCTCCAATCTGCACCATGGTGGCATTGATCGCCTCCACCGCGTCCGAGAGCGAACCGCCGACCGGCAGGTTGAACGAAATCGTCGCCGAGGCGAACTGTCCCTGGTGATTGACCGCCAGCGACGTGTTCGTCGGCTCGTAGCGCGCGAACGCCGCGAGCGGCACCTGGCCGCGCGTGGGTGACTGCACGTAGACACCTTTCAGCGCTTCGGGGCTTTGCCAGTACTGGGGGGCGACTTCCATCACCACGCGGTACTGGTTCAGCGTCGAATAAATCACCGACACCTGCGCTTGGCCGAATGCGAGATTCAGCGTGCTGTCTATCATCTTCGGCGTGATGCCCATGCGCGAAGCGGTCTCGCGGTCTATCGTGAGCGTCGTCTGCAGGCCCTTGACCTGCTGGTCGGTATTCACGTCGACGATCTGGGGCACATCCCGCAGGGCGCGCTCAAGACGCGGCGTCCACTTGCGCAGCGTCTCCAGTTCGTCCGCTTGCAGGGTGAACTGATACGACGCGTTGCTTTGCCGTCCGCCGACGCGGATGTCCTGCACCGGGTTCAGAAACAGGTTCGCCCCCGGCACCTGTGCCAGCTTGCCGCGCAAACGCGCCACCACCTGGTCGGCCGACAACTGGCGCTCCTTCAAAGGCTTCAGGGAAATGAACATGAAACCGCCGTTGCGCTGGCCGCCACCGGTGAAGCCGGTAACGCTTTCCACCGCGGGGTCGCTTTGCACGATTTCAACGAAAGCCGACAGCTTCTCGCGCATGGCCTGAAACGAGATGCTCTGGTCGGCCTGGATGTTGCCGGTCAGGCGACCGGTATCCTGCTGCGGAAAGAATCCCTTCGGGATGATGACGTAGAGAAAAACGTTCAGGCACACCGTGATGAGCAGCAGCGTGACGATGAACCGCGGATGGCGCAGCGCCCAGCCGAGGGTTCTCTCGTAGCCGCGCGAGATCCACGCAAATACGCGTTCGCTCGCTTGATACAGGCGGCCATGGCCGCCCGCGGTCTGCGGCTTGAGCAGGCGCGCACACATCATCGGCGTGGTCGTCAGCGACAACGCGAGTGAAATCAGGATGGCGACCGACAGCGTGACCGCGAATTCGCGGAACAGGCGGCCGACGATGCCGCCCATCAGCAGGATGGGTATAAACACCGCGATCAGCGAAACGCTCATAGACAGCACGGTAAAACCGACCTCGCGCACGCCGCGCAACGCGGCCTCGTAGGGTGTGAGGCCTTTCTCGATATAGCGCGACACGTTTTCGAGCACCACGATGGCGTCGTCGACCACGAAGCCCGTGGCGATCGTCAGCGCCATCAGCGACAGGTTGTTGAGGCTGTAGCCGCACAAGTACATGGCGCCGAAGGTGCCGATCAGCGATACCGGCACCGCGACGCTCGGGATCAGCGTGGCGCGCCAGTTGCGCAGGAACACGAACACCACCGCGATCACCAGCCCCATGGATATGAGCAGCGTGCGCTCGACTTCGCGCAGGCTCGCGCGGATAGTGGTGGTGCGCTCCATCACCACGTTCAGGTCGATCGCCTGCGGAATCGAGGCCTGCAACTGCGGCAGGATTTCGCGCACGCGGTCCGCGGTCTCGATGATGTTGGCGCCGGGCTGCCGGTAAAGGATGACGAGCACCGCCGGCTTGCCGTTCGAGACACCGGCGTTGCGCAGGTCCTGCACCGAGTCCACCACTTCGCCGACGTCCTCCAGACGCACCGCGGCGCCGTTGCGATAGGCCACGATCAGCGGCAGGTACTGGCTCGCTTTCTTGGCCTGGTCGTCGGCATAGATCTGCCATTGGCGGTCGCCGTCCTCGACCGTGCCCTTGGGACGGTTCGCGTTGCTCGCGCTGATCGCGGTTCGCACCTCGTCGAGCCCGATCGCGTACTTGTTCAGTGCAGTCGGATTCAGCTCCACGCGCACCGCGGGCAACGAGCTGCCGCCCACCGTGACTTGGCCGATGCCTTTCACCTGCGCCAGCTTTTGCGCCAGTATGGTGGAGGCCGCGTCGTACATCTGCCCGCGATCGAGCTTGTCCGAGGTCAGCGAAATGAGCATGATCGGCGCATCGGCCGGGTTGACCTTGCGATAGCTCGGATTACTCGGCAGGCCGGTCGGCAGCGTGCCGCGCGCGGCATTGATCGCCGCCTGCACGTCGCGCGCGGCGCCATCGATGTCGCGGTCTAGATCGAATTGCAGCGTGATGCGCGTATTGCCGAGCGAACTCGACGAGGTGATCTCGGTGACGCCGGCGATGCGACCGAGCGTGCGCTCCAGCGGCGTCGCGACGGTCGCCGCCATCGTCTCCGGGCTGGCGCCCGGCAACGACACGCCCACAGAAATCGTCGGAAAATCAACCTGCGGCAGCGGCGACACCGGCAAAAGCTTGAACGCCACGGCCCCGGCGAGCGCTAGGCCGATGGTGAGCAAGGTAGTCGCGACCGGACGCCGGATGAAGGGTTCGGACATGTTCATGGCCGCTCGCTCTCTTCCGGAGTGCGAGGTACCTGACGCGCGCCGCTTTTTTCCACACCGTTCTCGACGCGCCGCGCCAGGCGGTCAAACGCGAGATAGATCACGGGCGTGGTAAACAGCGTCAGCAACTGGCTGACGATAAGGCCGCCGACCATGGTGACGCCGAGCGGAAAGCGCAGCTCGGAACCCACCCCGCCGCCCAGCATCAGCGGCAGCGCCCCCAGCAGCGCCGACATCGTGGTCATCAGAATCGGCCGGAAACGCAGCAGGCAGGCCTGGTAGATCGCTTCGCGCGGAGATTTGCCTTCGGTGCGTTCGGCGTCGAGCGCGAAGTCGATCATCATGATCGCGTTTTTCTTGACGATGCCGATGAGAAGAATGATGCCGATGATGCCGATGATGCCGAGGTCAGTGCGCGAAATGATGAGCGCCAGCAGCGCGCCGACGCCGGCGGACGGCAGCGTCGACAAAATGGTCACCGGGTGTATATAGCTTTCGTACAACACGCCGAGGACGATGTACATCGTGATGATCGCCGCCAGTATCAGGAGGAGCGTATTCCCCAGCGATGCGCGAAATGCGGCAGCCGCGCCCTGGAAAGTCGTGCGCACGCTGATCGGCACGGCGAGATTTTTTTGCAGTTGCTCAATCGCCTTGACGGCGTCGCCCAGGGAATAGCCTTTCGCGACGTTGAATGAGATGGTCGCGGCGGGAAACTGGCCCTGATGGTTGATCGCCAGCGGCCCCGGCTTTTCCACCAGCTTGGTGATCGCGGAAAGCGGCACCTGCGTGCCGGTGTTACTCGGCACGTAAAGGTCAAGCAACGCGCCCGGCCCCTTGCGAAACTCGGGTTTGACCTCGAGCACGACGCGATACTGGCTCGATTGCGTGAATATCGTCGACACCAGGCGCTGGCCGAACGCGTTGTACAGCACGTTGTCGATGGCAGCCGTCGTGACGCCCAGCCGCCCCGCGGAATCGCGGTCGATCTGCAGGAACGCCTGCAACCC
Source organism: Betaproteobacteria bacterium (assembly GCA_947474275.1). Taxonomy (GTDB): domain Bacteria; phylum Pseudomonadota; class Gammaproteobacteria; order Burkholderiales; family SG8-41; genus PALSA-1004. The sequence continues at coordinate 9,366 of CANJHY010000024.1, read as the reverse complement.
CTGGTCCTGCAGGTCGCTGGCGACGTCGATGACCTGCGGCAGCTGCGCCATGCCCTCCACCACGCGGCGCGCCTGCTCGCCCAGTTCTTCCGGGTTTGCGGTGTCGAGCGTGAACTGGAATTGCGTGCGGCTTACGCGGTCCTCGATCGTCAGGTCCTGCACCGGCTGCATGTAGAGCATCATGCCTTCGTGGTGAGCCAGCCGTTCCTTTAACCGGCGGATGACCTCGGTCATGCCCGCGCGTTTCGAATGCTCTTTCAGATTGATCAGCATGCGCCCGCTGTTGAGCGTCGTGTTGGTGCCGTCGACGCCGATAAACGAGGACAGGCTTTCGACCGCCGGATCCTCGAGGATGACCTTGGCCAGCGCCTGCTGGCGCTCGGCCATGGCGCCGAATGAAATCGATTGCGGGGCTTCGGATATGCCCTGGATCACACCGGTGTCCTGCACCGGGAAAAATCCCTTGGGTATGAAAACATACAGCACCACGGCTATTGCCAGCGTGCCGATGGCGACCAGCAGCGTCAGGCCCTGGCGGTCGAGCACCCATTTCAACATTACGCCGTAGCGCGCGATGATGGCATCGAACCAGCGGCCGGTCGTGCGATAGAACTTGCTCTGCTCGGCTTCCGGCGTATGGCGCAGCAGGCGCGCGCACATCATCGGCGTGAGGGTCAATGACACCACCGCCGAGATCAGGATGGCCACGGCGAGCGTAATCGCGAATTCGCGAAAGAGCCGCCCCACCACGTCACCCATGAACAGCAGTGGAATCAGCACCGCGATCAGCGATACGGTCAGCGAGATGATCGTGAAGCCGATCTGCTCGGCACCTTTGAGGGCGGCCGCCATCGGCTCCTCGCCCTTTTCGATGTAGCGCGAAATGTTTTCGATCATGACGATCGCGTCGTCGACCACGAAGCCGGTCGCGATCGTCAGCGCCATCAGGGTCAGATTGTTGATGCTGAAGCCGGCGAGGTACATCACGCCGAACGTGCCGACCAGCGACAGCGGCACTGCAACGCTGGGGATGATGGTGGCAGCGACATTGCGCAGGAACACGAATATCACCATCACCACCAGCGCCACCGCGAGCAGCAATTCGAACTGCACGTCATTCACCGAGGCGCGGATGGTCGTGGTGCGATCGGTCAGCACGGCAATGTCGATCGACGCCGGCAGCGAGCCCTGCAATTGCGGCAGCAAGGCCTTCACGCGGTCGACGACCTCGATGACGTTGGCGCCGGGCTGGCGCTGAATGTTGACGATGACCGCCGGCACGTCGTTCATCCACGCGGCGAGCCGCACGTTCTCGGCGTCCTCGACGACGTCGGCGACGTCCGCAAGGAAAATAGGCGCGCCGTTGCGATACGCGATGACGACGCGGCTGTATTCGGCCGCGGTGCGCAGCTGATCGTTGGCGTCTATGGTGTAAGCACGCTGCGGCCCGTCGAAACTGCCCTTGGCCTGGTTCACGTTGGAGGCCGCGATGCCCAGGCGGACATCCTCCAGATTCAGCCCGTTGGCGGTGAGCGCCTTGGGATTGACCTGCACGCGCACCGCCGGACGCTGCCCACCGCTCAGCGTCACGAGGCCGACGCCGGAAACCTGGGAGATCTTCTGCGCGAGCCGCGTATCGACGAGGTTCTGCACCGCGGGCAGCTGCAGCGTGCTCGACGTCACGCCGAGGGTAAGGATGGGCGTATCGGCCGGATTGACCTTGCTGTAGATGGGCGGCGCCGGCAAATCGGGCGGCAACAGGTTGGAGCCGGCGTTGATCGCGGCCTGCACCTCCTGCTCGGCAATGTCGAGGGGAAGCTCGAGGTTGAATTGGAGTGTGATCACCGTCGCGCCGCCGGAGCTCGTCGACGACATCTGCTTTAAGCCCGGCATCTGCCCGAACTGGCGCTCGAGCGGCGCCGTCACCGACGACGTCATGACATCGGGGCTGGCACCCGGATAAAAGGCGACCACCTGTATCGTCGGGTAATCAACTTCCGGCAGCGCCGACAGCGGCAACTGCCGGTAGGCGAAGATCCCCGACAGCAGGATGGCGACCATCAACAACGAGGTCGCCACCGGGCGCAGAATAAACAGACGCGAGGGATTCATCCGTCAGCTCCGGCGATTATTCGGCCGCCTTCTCTTTTTTCCAGCCGTCGCGTTTTCTGCCGCCCTCTTTCCGGCCATCCACCGCTTTGTCGGCATCTGCATTCGCGCTGCCGGCCTTGTCGCCGACGTTTCTTTCGGCGTTTGCTCTATCGCCGCCGGTTTTCTCGCCGCCGCTCTTGTCGCCGCTCTTATCATCAGTAGCCGCGTCACCACCCTTGCGGCGTCCGCCGCCTTTTTTGCGCGAGCCGTCACCGCCCTTGCCCGACGCTGCGGCGTCTTTTGACGGCAGCTCGACTTTCGCCCCCTCGCGCAGCCGGTCCATACCGTCGGTAACGACGAGTTCGCCCGGTTCGACGCCGGACTCGATCACGGTCGCATCGTTTTCCGCCGGCCCTGTTTTGACGTCGCGCAGGGTGACCGTGCGGTCTTCCTTCACCACGTAAACAAACAGTCCGCGCGCACCGCGCTGCAGCGCGGCACTCGGAACCGTGGTCACTTCGGTACGCGTGTCGATCAGCATGCGCACGTTGACGAACTGGTTGGGGAACAATTTCGCGTCGTCATTGGCGAATTGCGCTTTCAGCTTGACGGTGCCGGTGGTGGTGTCGATCTGGTTGTCCACGGTCAGCAGCGTGCCGCTCGCGAGTTTGACTTTCTGGTCGCGGTCAAAGGCATCGACCGGCACGCGCTCGCCCGATTGCACGCGTTTCAACACGACCTGCAGGTTGTCCTGCGCGATCGTGTAAATCACCGTGACCGGCTGCAGCTGCGTGATGACGACGAGACCATTGGTGTCGCTCGAGCGCACGATGTTGCCCATATCGACCTGGCGCAGGCCCAGCCGCCCGGGTATCGGCGCCGTCACGCGCGAGTAGGTGAATTGCAGGCGCGCGTTATCAACCAGCCCCTGGTCGATTTTCACCGTGCCCTCGTACTGGCGCACCAGCGCCTCCTGCGTATCAACGAGCTGCTTGGCGATCGAATCCTGCGCGAGCAGCACGCGATAACGATCGAGATCGATGCGCGCATTGGCGAGCAGCGCCTGGTCGCGCGCCATCTGCCCTTCGTACTGCATCAGCGCGGCCTGGAACGGGCGCGGATCGATCTCCGCGAGCAACTCGCCCTCGCGCACCAGTTGCCCTTCGCGGAACAACACGCGCATCAGCTGGCCGTCGACGCGGCTTCTGACGGTGACGGTTTTGAGTGGAGTGACCGTACCGAGGCCGGTGAGATAGACGTTGACGTCTTTCTTGGCAGCCGGCTGCGCGACGACCGGCGTTACGCGCGAGGCGCCGTCGCGGCCCTTCTTGCCCGCTGGCTGCGCGTCTTCCGCGGGCCGCGTGTAAACGTAATAACCCGCACCTGCGGCCACTGCCAGAAAAAGCAGCAGCCAGTGCAATTGTGAGACCAGCCATTTAACGAATCGCATGGGACTTTTTCTCTTTATTTATGGGCGCGCATGGCACCGCGCAAACAGCCGGTTATCATAGAGGAAATGGCGGCGGCGGTGGAGGTTTACCGCCGCCGCAAACCCGGAAAATTGTAAAACAGTGTATCAACCCGGTATGTCTCAGACCGTACAGAGCGCGGCGGCAGATTTTGCCGTGCTACGATAACCGCGACCAGGAAAGGCGCCCGCATGAAACCACGACAAATAATTGTGTTATTGATCGCCGCCAGCGCATGGCTGATGAGCGGCGTTGCGCTCGCGCAAACGTACCCGACCAAACCCGTGCGCATGATCGTGCCTTTCCCGCCCGGCGGCGCCACCGACCTGCTCGCGCGGGTCGTCGCGCAAAAGCTCACCGAGACTCTTGGTCAGCAGGTGGTCGTCGACAACCGTCCCGGCGCCGGCGGCACCATAGGCTCGCGGTTGATGCTCGACGCGCAGCCCGACGGCTACACCATCCTCACTTCGACCGTAAGCACGCACGCGATCGGCCCTCACCTTTACGCGAAGCCGCCGTACGATCCGATGAAAGATTTCGCGGCGATTACGGAGCTATCGTCGACGCCTACAGTGCTCATGGTGTCAGGCACGCTGCCAGCCGCTTCACTCAAGGATTTCATTGCGCTGGCTAAAGCCAGGGCTGGCCAGCTCAATTACGGCTCGTCGGGCGTCGGCACGCAATTCCACCTGTCGGGCGAATTGCTCAAGCTGCAGACGGGCATCAACATGACGCACATCCCGTACAAAGGCACTGCACTGGTCTATCCGGACTTGTTTTCGGGACAGGTGTCCATGCTGTTCGACACGCTGTCGGTCGCCATTCCATTCATCAAGGCGGGACGCGTCAAAGCGCTCGGTGTAACCGGCACGCAACGCACCCCTGCGCTGCCGGACGTGCCGACGATAGCCGAAGCCGGCGTGCCCGGTTTTTACGCCGGCCTGTGGCTCGGCATGTGGGGACCGGCCAAGCTGCCGCGCGACATTACCGAGCGTCTTTCGGCCGATGCCGCCAAATTGCTCAAGCTGCCCGACGTGAAGGAGCGTCTCGCCAGCCAGGGCATGGAACCGATCGGCAACACGCCCGCACAGTTCGCCGAATTCGTGCGCAAGGAAAACGAAACGTGGTCGAAAGTCGTTAAAGCGGCGGGCGTGAAGGCGGAATAACCCGAGAGACGCCAGGCGAGAGACGAGAGAAGGAAAACCGTCTATCGTCTATCCTGCTTTTTCGTCTCTCCCCAAGAGTTACCAGGCGGTGGAACCGCCATCCACCGGAATCACTGCTCCAGTCATGAAGTTCGACGCATCGGACGCGAGCAGCACCGAAATGCCTTTCAGGTCGTCGCCGCCGCCGGTGCGATGCAGCGGGATCTCGCGCAGTATCTGCTCCGCGTTTTTTTCGAACATTTTCTCGTTGATGGACGTCACGAAAAACCCCGGGCAGATCGCATTGACCTGGATATTATGCTGCGCCCATTTGACGGCGAGATCGCGCGTGAAATTGACCAGCGCGCCTTTGCTCGTGCCGTAAGCAATCGAGTTGTAGGCTTGCGGATTGCGCCCGACGAGGCCGGCAATCGATGCGATGTTGATGATCTTGCCGCGCTTCGCCTTGATCATTTCGCGGCCCAACGCCTGCGCGCACAAAAATGGCGCGGTGATATTGAGGTCCAATACCTGCTGCCAACGGTCAAGCGGCATATCTTCCGGCGGCGCCACCCACGCGCGGCCTGCGTTGTTCACCAGCACGTCGACGCGCCCGAATTTTTTCAGCACCGCATCTTTCATCGCCTCGACCTGATCGGCTTTCGTCACGTCGCAGCCGACGGCGAGCGCCTTGACGCCAATTTTCTCTATCTCGTGCGCCGCCGCCTCGCAGTTTTCGAGCTTGCGCGAGGAGATCACGATGTGCGAGCCCGCCTCCGCCAGTGCATGCGCCATCTGCAGACCGAGGCCGGTCGCGCCGCCGGTAATCACGCTCACGCGGCCTTCCAGACTCATCAATTGCTGAACTGTCGCCACTTCTTCACCTCTCACTCTGTGTACTGGGCTATCGAAAAACTCAATCTTGAACCGCGAAGGACGCAAAGGACACGAAGGTAGAAGCAAACCAAAAACAATAACTACAAGAATACTGCTTTCCCGGTTTTCCTTTGCGCCCTTTGCGTCCTTTGCGGTTCCAGGTTTAAGCTTTAATTGTCTTTCAATATCTGCGCAGCAATGATGTTGCGCTGGATTTCGGAAGTGCCTTCGTAGATGCGCACGATGCGCGCGTCGCGGTAGGTCGTTTCGATGCCCGCCTCGCGCATGTAACCCATGCCGCCGTGGATCTGCACCGCGGCATCGACCACTTTGCCGAGCGCTTCGGTTGCATAAAGTTTCGCCATCGCGGCTTCGAGCGTGCCACGTTCCCCGCTCATCAGCGTATCTATGCCGCGTCGCGTCAGCAAACGCGCCGCGTCACGCTGGACCGCCATGTCCGCGAGCATCCACTGCAACCCCTGGTACTCGGCAAGCTTGTGGCCGCCCTGGCTGCGCACTTTCATGTAATCGGCGCTGCGGGCAATCAGCTTGTCCATCATGCCGCAGCAGCGCGCGGCGACGGTGACGCGCCCGGCAGTTAACGTCTTCAACGCCTGCACGTAGCCCATCCCTTCGGCGCCGAGCAGGTTTTCCGCCGGCACTTCGCAATCCTGCATGATGACTGGTGCGGTCGTGCAGCCGTGCATGCCCATCTTCAATTCGTTCTTGCCGACCGACAGGCCCTTGAATCCGCGCTCGAGGATGAACGCCGAAATTCCCTTGACGCCTTTGCTCTTGTCGGTGACCGCCATCATGGTAAAAACGTTCGCGACCGGCGCGTTGGTGATGTAAATCTTTTCGCCGTTCAGCACGTAGCGGTCGCCTTTTTTCACCGCGGTGGTCCGCATCGCGGCCGGATCGGAGCCCGCCTCGGCTTCGGTGAGCGCAAAACAACCCACCCATTCGCCGGTTGCCATGCGCGGCAGGTATTTCTTCTTTTGCGCCTCGTTGCCAAGCGCCGTGATACCGGTCGTGCTGATGCCGGTGTGATTGCCGATGAGCGTCGCAAACCCATAATTGGTCGACCCCATGACCTCTTCGATCGCGCACTTGCCCGCGAGGTCGAGACCGATACCGCCGTACTGCTCGGGGATAGTAAGGCCAAAGAGTCCCAGTTCGCGCGTCTTCGCAAAGAGGTCGTCGGGAATGGCATCGTTCTCCTCGATCCAGCGCGAGCGTGGATCAACTTCCTTCACGACAAAGCGCCGCACCTCATCGCAAAGCGCCTGCACTTCCTGAGTGGTCTGCATGATTCCTCCTGAACCTTACGGCCTTTACTCGCTGCGCACCAATGGCTTGATCAGCGCATCGCCTGCTTTCACGCCCTTGCCTTTTGAAAACACGAACAGCGGATTGATATCGAGTTCTGCGACGTGCTCTTCAAGGTCTATGGCAAGTGCGGAGAGACGCACGATAGCATCCGCGAGCGCATCGATGTCGGCATGAGCGGCGCCGCGCGCTCCGGTCAGCACTGCGTAGCCCTTGATTTCGGCGATCATCTCAAGCGCGCCGGCCCTGGTGACGGGCGCAATGCGGAACGCGACGTCTTTCAGCACTTCGGCGAAAATTCCGCCGAGTCCGAACATCACGGCAGGTCCGAATAATTTATCGTTGGTTATGCCGAGGATCGCTTCGATCCCGCCGCTCACCATTTCCTGCACCAATACGCCGTCGATGCGCGCATCTTTCTTGTAGGCTTTGGCGTTACGCAGGATTTCGTCGTAAGCAGCGGCGACGTCGGCTTCCGACGCGAGATCGAGACGCACCGCTTTCGCTTCGGTCTTGTGCGATATATCCGGCGACTGGACTTTCAACACGACCGGGTAGCCGATGCGCTGCGCGAGCGCGACCGCCTCGTCGCGGCTCGTTGCGAGTTCTTCCTTCGTGATGCCGATACCGTAATGCGTGAGCACCTGCTTGGCCGCGAACTCGGTGATGTCGTCGGTCTTGCCAGCGAGCATCTTGCGCGCCGCAACACTCGTGATCGCAGGCACCGTCTCCGCACGCAATCCTTCCTCTCGCCGCAGGGCCTCGGCGTACCACGACAGCGCCGCCAGCGCGCGTCCGCAGCGCACCGGCGATTTGTAATGCGGGATGTTTTCCGCGTCGAGCATGGCGTAAGCTTCCTGCGCCACTTCGTCGCGAGCGCTCCAGGCGAGAAATATCGGCTTTTTGCTGTTTTTGGCGACGGCGGCGATTTCGCGTGCGACGCTCGCCGCGAGGTCTCCCATCAGCGACGCATTGAGCATGGCAATGGAATCGATGTTCGGGTCGTCGAGCACGGCATTCAACGTCCGGCTGATCATCGTGAGGTCGCTGAATATCGCGGCCGTCACGTCGATCGGATTCACCAGCGAGCCGAACGACGGCACGATGTCGCGCAGCTTGTCGAGGGTCGCGGCGGCGAGTTGCGGCACCTGCATGCCGCGGCTCACGCATTCGTCGGTGATCAGGATGCCGGCGCCGCCGGAGATCGTGATGATGGCGACACGGTTGCCCGCCGGCAGTTTGCCGCACTGGAACGCGCGGCTGTAATCGACGACGTCCTCGATGTCGTCGACCTGGATGATGCCGCCCTGCCGGAACGCCGCCTTGTAGAGCGCCAACGCGCCGCCCAGGTTCGCGGTGTGCGAAGCCGCCGCTTTCTCGCCCTCTTCGGTATTGCCGACCTTCCACGCGAATATCGGCTTCCTGGCGGCGAGCGCGCGCTTGCCGGTTGCGATCAGGCGGTGCGCGTCTTTCAGGCCCTCCATATAGCACACGATGATTTCCGTGAGCGCGTCGTCGATGAAGTAATTGATAAAGTCGAGCGAACTCACGCCGATTTCATTGCCGGTCGTCGCCATCTGGCGGAAATGCACGCCGCCGTCGAGTGCGGCGAGGTTCATCACCGAGAAACCGAAGCCGCCGCTTTGCGACACCATGCTGACGCGGCCGGGCTCGTAGTCCGCGCTGAAGTTGGAGCCGAAGCCGGCGTAGACGCGGTCGACGGAGTTGATCATGCCCTGGCAGTTGGGGCCGATGATGCCGATATCGTATTCGGCGGCGATGGCGGCAAGCTCGCCCTGCATAACGACGCCGTTGCCGCCGGTTTCCGAAAAGCCTGAACTGAATACAATGGCGTACGGCACGCCGAGCTTGCCGCACTCGCGCAACGCATCGGCCACGCGCGCGGCATTGATAAGCACCAGCGCGAGTTCCGGCGCTTCCGGCAGCGCCGCTATCGACGGATAGCATTTGACGCCGAGCACTTCCTGGTACTTCGGATTCACCGGGTATAACTTGCCCGGGTAGTTGTGCGCGAGCAGATGCTTCAGCGGCTGGCCGCTGATCGAGATCAGGTCCTGCGATGCGCCGATGATCGCGATCGAACGCGGGCTGAAGAATCTGGCGAGGTCGGTGCGCATGCGTGTGCGGAAAAAAGGGGCTATGTTACTTGAAAGGCCGTGAGGGCGTGAGGGCGCGAGATGGTGGAAAGCGTTTTAATTTACGCCCTCACGATCTCGCGCTCTCACGGGCTCCATTACTTCACGCCCTCACGCCCTCACGCCTTCACGCCCTCCCAATGTTATGATCCCACTCTCATCATGAGCACCGCCACCGCAACAGCATCCGCCAAAGCAACGCCGCGTTCCTCCAGGGAAATCTGGCTGCTGTCCGCAGGCCACGGCCTCACGCACTGGTATACCGCGACGTTCTACGTGCTGCTGCCGCTGATCGGCAAG
>CANJHY010000023.1:0-37154 GCA_947474275.1 Betaproteobacteria bacterium | reverse complement strand
TGAGCACATACCCCCGGGGATTTCACCGGAGGGAAACTACACAAAAATGAGAATTCAAGGTTCAAATCGGCACCAAGAAAAATCGGCTGTAAAGCCGCGCCAGTATTGGCTTTCAAGAAAATTAACACCCGTTTAACCGGACACTACTGGTCGCAACCGATAAAAAATCCCGCGCGCGCGCTGGCGCGGGCCGGTCATTCGTCAAGTTCTACCAATGAGGTGTCACTTGAATAAACGCGAACTTTTCAAGAAAACCATCGCCTGGATGCTGATTGCGACTACGGTCAATCCGACTTTCATGGCGCCCGCTTTCGCGCGCGACAGCGACATTTACCTCGCGAGCACCAGCGGCACCAGCACGGCCGAACCCAACGTGCTCTTCATCCTCGGCACCAACGACCGCATGAACGTCGCCGAAGCGTGGCGCGAATACGATCCGGTCACCTACGACTCGCACGCCGAGTACCTGTGGAATGACCTCAACATCATCAACGGCACCGTCATCGAGCAGACCACCGAGCACATCGACAAGATCTCGACCGCGGCGCCGCCAACCAACCCCTTCAGCGCATGGGGCACCTGGTCGGGCGCGCTGAACACCGACCGCCAGGCTTTATGGATGGCGACCAAGGCCTATGCGAACGGCACCCAGGGCACCGACCCCGGTCCGCGCTCGCAATACCGCAACTACTGGCTCGCCTCCTGGCATTACTGGCTGCCCACCGGCACGTCGACAACCGACCCGCGGCTGTGGTCGGTTTCGTTCAACCGTTTTCTCGGCTTCGTACAGACTATTGCCGGTGCGCGCGGTGGGGTCACCTTCCCGCCCACCACGGCCAATTACAGCGGCGCCAACGACTTCCGCGGCTCTAACCTGTGCCAGACCTCATACACGCAGATAGAACCATCGACGATATTCGCACCGACCGGCCGCGCGCAGAATGCCGGGTTCATGACGAACCAGCAATGGATACGCTACGACCCGTACCTTAACCTGACGGCCATCAACAACCCGGCGGCGAATTATCCCGGCAGCAACGCGACTTACGTCGCCAGCAACGGCACCACTTATTACCGCGGATTTCTCGACGCTTCGCTGCCCATTACCAATACATCGGGCGCCAATGTGCTGCCGCGGCTCAACGGCCCCGGCAACGGCCCCAACAACGTATTTCGCGACAGCAATGGCGGCAACGTCGGCAGTGCCGGACAGCCGATTCGCGTGCGCAAGGACATACCTGATTCAGCCAGCGCCGGCGGGACCCTTAACTTCGTCGATGCCGGCGACTCGTACGGCGGGTGGACCGACCCTGCGGCCGACCTTGGCGGGTATGTTTTCCAGTCATGGGTCGGCACCAGCACTCCGGGGTACTACTATCCGCAAACCGTGCTCGCCGCCCTGCGCGGCGTGTACGGTTATCTTACTGCCACATCCGCTACAGCAAACGGGTTGCAACTCGAGCAGTTCGCAGCATGGCGGGGCAATCGCGACAGTGCACCGACGTTCGGCAATCAGGTCGGCACGCCCGCTTATTACGACATCAGTTCGGGACTGCGCGGCGCCGCACAGATAAATTGCGATCCGGCGGCCGGCCCGGCCGTGGCCAACCAGTGTATCAATCTGGCTGGCGCCAACCAGAACGCAAACTGGACCCAATTGTGCACTCCCGCCGGCACCGTCCGCGCGGAGCGCGACGCGCAGGACACCACACGCTATTCGGGCATCGGCCTTTCCTGCACGAATTCCGCGGCCGGCGGCACATTCTCCGGCGGCCTCTCATGCGTCGGCCCTGCCAGCAATCCGACCTGCACCACACCGCTGCTGACCGCCCCGACCCTCAACTGCGGCATTACCAACACGCAGAACGTTTTCTACACGCGGCTCAACACCACACCCTGCATCTGGAGCCCCGCGCAGTCAACCATTAACGTCGCCACCTGCACGTGGACCGGGGGACGCACCTCGGTCTACATCGAAGGCCAGGGCACCTACTTCTATGGCGGCTCCTGTACGGAAAACGGCTCTACCGCGAGCTGCGTGAAGCCCTCGGGCTCAATTGCGCCGGGAACGTACAACGCCACCTTGACCCTCAACGGCGTCTCGCGCACCGACGTGATCGGCCCCTTTCCGTCACCCGCGCCAGCCGCGGGCACCACCACGCTCGGTTGCGGCAATGCCAGAACAGCGGGCACCTACAGTTATGCGGGCACCTGTGCCGCCAACCCGACCACGGGCCAATGGACGGATCCGCCCGCGATCGGCGTCACGACGACATCGGCCGTTCCCGGCACCGCACCGGCGACGCCTGCAAGTCAAAGAACAGGGGTCAACCCGGCCGCGTGCGCGGCCACCGGCGGCAGCGCGCTAACCATTCGCGGCCTTGCGCAGACTTACAACCAGACTTGCGGCCCTACGCTGGCCACTTTCGACCAAACGTGCGGCACGCGCTACGGTGCAGCCTGCCTCACCGACGGCGTGCGCAACAACCATTGCCCCGCCAGCGTGACAACGACGACGGTTGCGATCCCGGGCGGCAGCAATTTTTTCCAGACTTACCAGATCAACGCGACGACCACCAGTCTCGTCCATGAATGCATCGCTGACGGGCCGGCGCAGAACCCCGGCGGCAACAGCTACCCAACCAATCAAGTGCGCACTTTTGCTACGGCGGCCAATACGACTGCCATCGCGAGTACGTTGTACTCAGGCGCTAACAAGACGCAGTTGTACACGCAAACCGCTGGTGAGCAGGTAGTCGCCGATGCCTCCAAAAACATCGATGTTTACTCGACCAATTACCTGAACTTCCTGTACGGCGCAAAGGCGTGCCGCGATTCCTCCGGCGCCCTCATCACCACCAGTCCGCTCAGCACGCCGCCGGCAGGCGCAACCTGCAGCCCGATCGCGCGCAAGACGCGCCTGGCGGTCGCCAAGGACGCGTTGTCAGGCCTGGTCGCTACCACCGACGGTGTGCGTCTTGGGCTGATGGTCTACAACAAAACACAGGGTTGCAACGCGACCCCCGGCACCGCCGGCATCACGCAAGGCGATATAGTCACCGGCTCGAACACCCTGACTGTCGTCGATGGCACCATATTCAACGCGACAAACGCCATCACCATCCTTGGCGCGGGTGCCGCCGGCGCCAACCTGAGTACCACCATCAGCTCCAAGGTCGGCAACGTCTACACTCTCGCCACCACCGCCAGCACTACGGTTGTCGGCGCGCAGGTGCAGGCGAACAGCAACGCTTTCCCCAACTCGAACAAGATCACAGTCGTCGACCCCACGCAATTCATTGCCGGCAACGCGATTACAGTTGTGGGCGCAGGTGCAGCCGGCGCCAACCTCGCCACTACCGTCAGCTCCATCGCCGGCAACGTCTACACGCTTGCCGCCGCGATGTCGACGGGCGTCAACGGCGCCTCAGTCCAGCTCACTACCTGCACAGGCGGCAACGTCAATGATGGCGCGAATGTCGCGTACGCGGTGCGGCGCATGGGCAGCGACTCGTCTGACTTGCCCGCGTACAACAACCGGCAGTCCCTGATCACTGCAATACAAGGCGTGGTGGCATCGTCGCGCACGCCGCTGACCGAGTCACTTTATGAAGCGTACCGGTATTTTTCCGGACGTACGCCGAAGTGGGGCACGTCGAGCCTGCCTGCAGGCGGCGGCGGCGTGATCACCTCGCAACGCGAAGTCAGTTCCGGCGTCAACAGCGATCCGCCCAGCGTTTATGCCAACGTCAGGCTGGTAGGTCCGTCGGGCAAGTACAACTCGCCTATGCTCAACAACCCCAACGTCGCGGGCCCGGCGAACTGCCAGAAGAATTACATCGTGATGATCAGCAACGGTCAGCCGGAGGAGGACGCCGCGGCAAACCCCGACATCAAGGCCATGGTGTACGCGGGCGCCACCGGCGCGACCATCTCACCGCGCACCGACTACGACACCGCCGGCGCAACGCCCAACAACGCCGGCGCGCCCGATTACCGTCAGATCCCGACTGTCGCGGGCGGCAGCCCGTACGGCCCGGCAGATTCTGCCGGCGCCACGGTCGACGGTGGTTACGTGTGGCTAGACGAACTGTCCTACTACATGTCGCAGGCCGACGTCAGTCCGGGAGCTGCGAATTTTCAGTCCGAATACTCCACGTGCAGCAATCCGGTCGCGCCGGGTCACACATGTAACGGCCCGACGACGACCGACCTGATCACAGGTCGCCAGTCCATCGTTACCTACACCATCGGTTTCGCCGGCATCAGCGCACCGGTGGTGCAGAACGCGGCGCTAGTGTCGGGCGGCATCTACTATGTCGCGCAGAACGCCGATCAATTGAAAGCGGCGCTGGTGGCGGCGTTCATCGCGATCCGCAACTGGAACCCGACGGCAGCAGCCGCAACCGTGCCGATTTCGTCCCTCAACCGCGGTGAGAGTTCGCACGACGTTTATCTCGCATTCTTCGGACCGTCGGTGGCTTCGACGTGGCCGGGGACTGTCAAGAAATACCAGATCAGCACGCTGGCATCCGACTGCGGCGCCGGCATTCCGCTGTGCCTGGTCGGCCAGACGCAGATCAACGGCCTGTATAACATCCAGACCATCGATCCGGTGACCGGCATTTCCGTCGTCGACCCGACCGCGGTAAGCGGCGCCAACGACCTCAACCATCCGACCGGCAGCGCGTGGCAGGCCAGCACGGTGCAGGACGGCGCGCTGCCGACCAAGGGCGGCACCGGCCACGTGCTGATCAATACAGCGGGTTACACACCCGACCTGCGCAAAATCTATACTTATCTCACCGACAGCGTAACGCTGTATACGAGTTCCACGAAGTCAACGACCACCGACTTGACGCACGTCACCAACGCGGCGGACTACATCACCAACGGCAGCAAAGTCACGCGCTGCCGGCTTGGCGACTCTGGTGCCTGCAACGGCTCGTCCACCATGAGTCTGGCGACCAAGGAAACTCTGCTCAGCTTCGTCCGCGGCGGCAATCTCGGCGATGCGAATTGCACGGACGGCAGCACCGGCTCGCTCTGCTCTACCTGGTCGACATGGCCGCATTCCGCCGTCGAACACTCGAAACCGGTGATCGTCAATTACAACAGTTCGACCACTCCGCCGGTGCAGTACATGTACTATTTGCAGAACAACGGCATGCTGACGGCGGTCGACACCAGCACCGGCCGCGAGAAATGGTCGTTCCTGATCGAAGAGGCCCTGCCAAAAATCGCTTCGCTGCAGGCCAATGCGAACGGCCCCGAGATTTACGTCGCCGACGGCAGCCCCGCGGTGTATTACGACGATCAGAACGGCGACGGCATCGTCAACGGCAGCGACCGCGTCTGGATTTACTTCGGGCTGCGGCGCGGCGGGCGCGCTTACTATGCGCTCGATATCACATTGAAAGACCAGCCGTTCTTCAAATGGAAAATAACCGCCGAGCAGCCTTCGCTCAACGACGGCACCATGGCCTCGGGAAGCAGCAACCTTTTCGTCGGCTACACCGCTAACTTCGCGGTCGGCATGACCGTAAAAGTTGCCGGAGCCGGCCCGAGCGGCGCCGATCTCACCGCGAACATTACCGCAATCAACGGTAGTGAGACGCGCATGACACTGAGCACCACCGCCAGCACCACGGTCGCCAACGCGCGCATTGAGACCGTCGGCACCCCGCTTTCGGCCAAGGTATGCAGCGCCAGCAGTACTTGCGCCAACAACTCCGCATACAACGAACTGGGGCAAAGCTGGTCGACGCCGAACGTCGTCAAGTTGAAGTCGCTCTTTGGCACTACCAACAATCCGCCAGCGCTGATATTCGGCGGCGGCTACGATCCGGCCGAAGACACGGTGCCCCCGGCTACCCGCAACACGGGCCGCGCAGTGTTCATCGTCAACGGCGATACCGGAGCCACCAACAACGCGGTACTCAAGTCGTTCGGCGCAGGGCAGGGCAACATAGCCGCCGATTTCCGTACCGCCAACATGCTCAGCACTTATTCAGTGCCGTCGGACGTCACTGCGATCAACACCGACTTCGACGCGCAGAACTACGTCGATCGCCTCTATGTCGGCGACATGGGCGGCAACGTCTGGCGCTTTGACGTAGATGATGCGAATCCTGCCAACTGGAAAGGCGAATTGCTGGCAAGCTTGTCTAACGCCGCGGGCGAAAAGCGCAAGTTCTTCTTCCCGCCGGCAGTGGCGCCGCAGGACCATCCGTTCAACTTCCACGCGGTGTATATCGGCTCGGGCGACAAGGAGCATCCGCTGCTCACGGGCAGTACCGTGCCGCCCACCACCGACGACCGGATGTTCATGCTGATGGACGACCCCACGCTGAATTCAGGCGGCGGCACGCCTGACACCGGAGGCCCCTCGGCACTGGCGACGCCTATCGTGCTGGGGACGCTCGTGGATATCGCGGACATCTCGACGACCGGCGCTGACGCCACTTCGTTGATCAGTAGTGCGAACAGCCTGAAAGGGCGCCAGGGCTGGTCGCGCCGGCTGCAAAACGGCGAGAAGGTCGTCAACGCTACAACTGTGTTCCGGCTGCAGTCGCAAATCAGCCGGCTGCGGTTCGGCACTTACGCGCCGCTGGTGCAATTGAATGCCTGCACACCGCCGGGCGAAGGGCGATTGAATGAAATCGACTCGTTGACTGGAGATTTGCTTGCGATCAACGGCGCCGCCGCGGGACCGCAACGCTGGTATTCGGGCTTCCTGTCGCGCGGCTATATGTCGAGCACCCAGCTGCTGATTTTGCCGAGCGGAGGCGTGGGCAGCACCAAGATCATTTACCAGTTCAACTGTGCGGACGCGAATTGCCAGGGCACCCAGATCGGAACCTTGGGCGCACCGACCAAGATCTACTGGTACCTCGAGCCCGAGCAGTAAGCGGTCAGGCAACTCTTAAAATCCCTGCCCTTGCGGCAGGGATTTTTTTGTACGGGCGTTGCTAAGATTGAACCGAACTGTATGTCCGGTATTGAAACCGGCTCAGGACGCTGCGGTGGCCAGATTCTTGGGTAGTGGAAACGTCACGCGCTCGGTGATCCCCTCCAGCTCCGAGACTTCGGTCGCACCCAGTTCCCGCAAGCGGAAGACGACTTTCTGCACCAGCACTTCAGGCGCCGATGCACCGGCGGTAACGCCAATACGCGCTTTGCCTGCGACCCATTCGGGTTTCAGCTCGCCCGCATTGTCGACCATGTAGGCGGCCACATTCTGATTGGCCGCTACTTCGCGCAGGCGGTTGGAGTTCGAACTGTTCGGTGAACCGACCACGATCACGACGTCGCATTGCTGGGCCAGCACCTTGATTGCATCCTGGCGGTTCTGTGTCGCATAGCAGATATCGTCTTTTTTCGGGCCGACGATTGTCGGAAAGCGCTTTTTGAGCGCGCTCACAATCTGGCTGGCATCGTCGACCGACAGGGTGGTCTGGGTGACGAATGCCAGATTACTTTCGTCCGCAACCGTGAGCAAGGCAACATCATCCAGCGTCTCGACCAGGTACATGCCGCCCCGCGACTGGCCCATCGTACCTTCGACTTCCGGGTGTCCGTGGTGCCCAATCATGACGATCTCGCGGCCGAGTTCGCGCATCTTCGCGACTTCGACGTGCACCTTGGTCACGAGCGGGCAGGTCGCGTCGAACACCTTGAGCTGCCTGCCATCGGCCTCGCGACGCACGTCCTGCGATACTCCGTGCGCGCTGAAAATCACAGTACTGCCGGCGGGCACTTCGGAGAGGTCTTCGACGAACACCGCGCCCTTCGTGCGCAAGTCGTTGACCACGAATTTGTTGTGCACAACTTCATGGCGCACGTAAATCGGCGCGCCGTGGATCTGCAGGGCGCGCTCGACGATTTCGATGGCACGGTCGACGCCAGCGCAAAAGCCGCGGGGTTTGGCAAGCAGGACCTGCATGTTGGACTGGACCCTGAACGAAGGGAACGGATTATAACCCTGCGCGCGCGAATGCGCGAAACGCCGGCCGCCCTAAGGCTTTGGCTGCGTGCCGCCGCGAAAACTATCCAGTATTAAAACGCCCGCACCGCAGGTAATCGCTGAATCCGCGACATTGAAAGCCGGGAAATGATGGCCCGCTGCGTGGAAATCCAGGAAATCGATCACCGCGCCCAGCCATATTCGATCGATCACATTGCCGATGGCGCCGCCCAGAATCAGCGACAATGCGAAGCAGAACAGCGTTTGGCGCGGGTATTTGCGCAGCAAATACACGACCCACACTATGGCGACGACGGCGATAGCAATAAAAAATCCGCGTTGCCAGCCCCCCGCGCTGGACAAAAAACTGAACGCCGCCCCCTTGTTATGTACGAGTACCAGGTTGAAAAACGCCGTGATTTCGATGCCGCTGCCGTACGCGAGCGAGCGTGTAATCGCGAACTTGGTCAGTTGGTCCAGTATGACCAGCGTCCCGGCAATTCCCAGCCAGCGGATCATGCGTAAACGCGCGGCTCTCCGCTGCCGTGGAGATTGGCCACGCACCGCCCGCAAATATCGGCATGCGCCGGATCCGCACCGACGTCGCTGCGGTAATGCCAACAGCGTTCGCACTTGCGCTGGGAGGTCGGACTGACCTTGATGCCGACACCTGTAAGCGACGAAGGCAAAGCTGCATTCTGGTCTTCGCCATCATGCAGGGTCGCACGCGACGTGATAAACGCAAAGCGCAGATCGTCGGCAAACGACTGCAGGAAAGCGTAGTTCTCGCCGCTCGCATAAAGATCGACCTCACCGGCCAGCGATGAACCGATCTTGCCGCCGGCGCGCAGTTCTTCCAGCAACTTCAGCACATCGCCACGCAGTCCGCGCAGTTTCTGCCAGCGTGCTCTCAATTTATCGGCATCGTCCGGCAGCGGATGTTGATACCACGTCTGCTCGAAAACGGTGCTCTCGCTGCCGTTCAGTGTTTCCCATACTTCATGCGCCGTAAACGAAAGCACCGGCGCCATCAGGCGCACCAGCGCCTGCGTCATATGATAAAGCGCGTTCTGCGCCGAACGCCGGGCGCGCGAGTCGGTAGCCGCGGTGTACAGGCGGTCTTTCAGGATGTCGAGATAAAACCCGCCGAGGTCTTCCGAGCAGAATGCCTGCAGTTTTTGCGCGACATCGTGGAATTCGTACTTGCCGTAATGTCCCAAGGACTGCGGCGATTTCGATCCCAACTCCGACGGCGCCAGCGCCGCCTGCAGGTCGGCAGTCATCACCCAGGCATAGCGGTCTATTTCCAGCCACTGCGCAATCGGTAAGGAGTGCTGCGCTGGGTCGAAATCGGCGATGTTCGATAGCAAAAAGCGCAAAGTATTGCGAATGCGGCGGTACGATTCGACTACGCGCTTGAGAATCTCGTCCGAAATCGACAACTCCCCCGCGTAGTCGGTCTGCGCAACCCACAAGCGCAAAATATCGGCGCCCAGGGAATCCAGCACCTTCTGCGGCGCTATTACGTTGCCGGTCGACTTCGACATCTTGCGTCCCTGGCCATCGACGACGAAACCATGCGTGAGCAGCCCTTTGTAAGGCGCAACGCCGTTCAGCATGCATGACACCAGCAGCGACGAATGGAACCAGCCGCGGTGCTGGTCAGAGCCTTCGAGATACAAATCCGCCGGGAACTGCAATTGTTCCGCGTGCGAACCGCGCAACACCGTTTCATGCGTCGATCCGGAATCGAACCAGACATCGAGCGTATCCTTGATTTTTTCGTACTTATCGGCGTCGGCGCCGAGCAGTTCCTGCACATCGATCTGCTGCCACGCTTCGATGCCGCCCTGCTCCACTTTCTTCGCAACGGCCTCGATCAATTCGAGAGTGCGTGGATGCAGTTCGCGCGTTTCTTTGCGGATGAAAAGCGGCATCGGCACGCCCCATTGGCGCTGGCGCGACAGCGTCCAGTCGGGACGGTTCGCTATCATGCCGTGCAGCCGCGCCTGGCCCCATCCCGGGTAAAACGTCGTCGCCTCGACAGCACGCAATGCCGTTTTGCGCAAAGACTCGGCCGGTTTCGCCCCGCGGTAGCCGGCTACCTCCTCCATGCCCGCGAACCACTGCGTGGTCGCGCGATAGATGATCGGCGATTTGTGCCGCCAGCAATGCATATAGCTGTGCACGAACGGCACGGTGTGAAACAACGCACCATGTTCCCTGATCGTCTCGACGATTTTGGGATTGGCCTTCCAGATGTTAAGCCCGCCGAACAAAGGCAGCGATTCCACATAGCGACCTTCACCCTGCACGGGCGTGAGGATTTCATCGTCTTTCATTCCGTACGCGCGGCAGGAGTTAAAGTCTTCGATGCCGTACGCGGGCGCGCTATGCACGATACCGGTGCCTTGTTCCAGCGTCACGTAGTCGCCGAGATAAACCGGCGACAGGCGATCGTAGAACGGATGCCGGAACCCGATTTTTTCCAGATGTTTACCGGTGCAGGTGGCAACCACTTCGCCCGTCAAGCCATAGCGCTCGAGGCAAGCTGCGCGCAAATCCGTCGCCAGTATCAATAGGCCGCGCTCAGTGCTGACCAGGTCGTAGTTGAATTCGGGATGCACGTTGAGCGCCTGGTTCGCGGGTATCGTCCACGGCGTCGTCGTCCAGATCACTATCCAGCCGGTATCGCCGGGCAACTTGCTCAACCCGAAAGCTTTGGCCACCTTGGCAGGTTCGGCAAAAGAGAACCCAACATCGACCGCGATGTCCTTGCGGTCCATGTACTCGACTTCGGCTTCGGCCAGCGCCGAACCGCAATCGAAACACCAGTTCACGGGCTTCAGGCCGCGGTAAACATAGCCCTTGGCAATGAGTTTGCCGAGCGCGCGTATTTCATCAGCCTCGTTGCGAAAATCCATCGTCTTGTACGGATTATCCCATTCGCCCAAGACACCCAGGCGAATAAAGTCTTTTTTCTGGCGCTCGATCTGCTCCGCGGCGTAGGCGCGCGATTTGCGCTGCACTTCCTCGACCGACAGCGTTTTGCCGAATTCTTTTTCGATCTGCACTTCGATCGGCATGCCGTGGCAATCCCAGCCCGGCACGTAAGGCGCATCGAAGCCAGACAACGACTTCGACTTGACGATGATGTCCTTCAGTATCTTGTTGACCGCGTGCCCGATGTGGATGTCGCCATTGGCGTACGGCGGGCCGTCGTGCAGGATGAAATTCGGCCGCCCGCGGCTCGCCGCGCGGATGCGCTCGTAGAGCTTGCGCTCCTGCCAAGCCTTCAGCATCAGCGGTTCGCGTTTGGCCAGATCACCGCGCATCGGAAACGGCGTATCGGGCAGGTTCAGTGTTTTCTTGTAATCAGCCATGATCAAGCAAACATAGCCGCAAAGACGCAAAGGCGCAAAGAAAATTGAAGAGCAAATTTACTACAATTCATTGACGACTCGCTTGATGCCTTTACGCAGCACATCGACGTTAAAGTTCAACAACAGCCCGAGACGGGCCGGCTTCAGTTTCAGGTAACTCAGTAATTGTGCTGTGTGAACCGGTTGTAGTGCATCAACCGCCTTTACCTCGACTATCAATTCTCGTTGTATCAGCAAGTCCAGCCGATACACCGACTGAATCAAGGTGTCCTTGTAGCGTAATGGCAAATCTACTTGCCGCTCCACCACTAACTTCTGCTGCTCCAGCTCCCATGCGAGGCATTGTTCGTACACCGATTCAAGCAATCCAGGGCCAAGTATGCGATGAACCTCTATCGCCGAACCAACGACCAGATTGCTTATTCGATTCAGTTCAGCAACGGAAAGGGCTGCCATCACTATGTCGCGCATCCTTCGCGCCTTTGCGCCTTTGCGGTCAAGAAGTATTTACTCACATTTTCCACGTCGACAGCGATCTGACGCCGAAGAGTTTCGACGTCGGCGTATTTTTCTTCGTCGCGCAGCTTGTGCAGGAAATTGACCTGCAAATGCGCGCCGTAGATATCCCGATCGAAATCCAGCAAGTGGACTTCCAGGCACGGCCGCGGAATGCTGGTGACAGTCGGGCGCACGCCAAGGCTCGCCGCGCCCGGCAGCGGTTTTGCGCCCAACCCATGGACCTCGACTGCATATATCCCGGATAAAGCCGGACGATTGTGCTTCATCAGCACATTGGCCGTCGGAAAACCGAGCTTGCGGCCGAGGCGGTCGCCGCTGACGACCCGGCCGCTGATGCTGTACGGGCGCCCCAGCAAGCGTTGCGCGCGCCGCATGTCGCCTGCAGCCAGCGCTTCGCGTACTGCGGTGCTCGACACGCGCACGCCATCCGCTATTACGCTGGCCATCGCGTGAGCTTCAAATCCGCAGCGGCCTGCGGCCTGCTTCAACATGGCAAGATCGCCGCCGCGCCTGGCGCCGAAGCGGAAATCATCCCCCACCAGTATCCAGCGTGCCGCGAGGCCGCGGTACAGGATGCGGTCTATGAAATCCTCGGGCGTGGTTTTCGCGAATTCGAAATTGAACCGGCAGACATGCACGCGCTCGACGCCGAAACGCGCCAGCAATTCGAGTTTCTCGCGCAGCGATGTAAGGCGGGTCGGCGCTTTGTCCGGCGCGAAAAATTCGCGCGGGTGCGGCTCGAACGTCATCACGCACGGCGGCACTCCAAGCTCACGCGCAGCATCATTCAGACGCACGAGCATCGCCTGATGGCCGATATGCACCCCATCGAAATTACCGATGGTCAGCGCAACCGGGCTTGCAGCGGCAACTGGCAGGGAGCGGAAAACACGCATTAGAGGTCAGAACCCAAGCTAAAAGCTTGAATTCTAGCGTGTTTTGTAAGGTATGGTCTAGGCGAAGAGGGCTGCGGCCAGGGCTTCCTGCACTACAGCCTGGTCCACAAGTGGAAGTTCCGCGCGTTTCGCCTGCGCAAAAACGCGTCCTATCATGAGCAACGCGGGGCCGCCATGAGTCAGGCATTCCGTGGTGTCCTGCAATTCACCCAGCGTCGTCGCGGTCTGCCGCATGCCGGGCAGAGATGCGTTTTCGACGATCACCACCGGCACATCGGCAGTCAAGCCGCTGGCAATCAAGTTGGCTGCGATCGCCGACGACTGCCCTGCCGCCATGTACATGACCGCGGTGTCGGCGTTGCAAATGCTTTTGATCCAATCGCTCGCCTCTTCGCCGGCGCCGACGCGCGGCGTAACAAAGGTGACGTTGCGGCTCATGCCACGCCTGGTCAGCGAGATCTGCAGCTCGGCGCTCGCCGCCAGCGCCGCAGTAACACCCGGCACGACTTCGCAGCGGATACCGGCTGCCCGCAGCGCATCGATCTCTTCCTGCGCACGGCCGAACAACATCGGGTCTCCGCCTTTCAGCCGCACCACGACCGCATGTTTGCGCGCCGCATCGATCAGGCGTTTGTTGATGAAACGCTGCAGGGTCGAGTGCTTGCCGCAGCGCTTGCCGACGGCAATCTTTTCCGCGCGCTCAGCCAGCGCCAACGTTTCCGGATGCACCAGCGCGTCGTAAAACACGATGTCGGCCTGCGCGAGCAGGCGCGCGGCACGCAGCGTAATCAAATCCGGCGCGCCGGGACCGGCGCCGACCAGATGTACTACACCCGGTGCTTGGTTCACGCCCGCTCCATGCCGGACGAAATTGCAACGCGGCGCCGAAACAACGGTTGTGGGCGCTCGACCGACGATTGATAAGCCTCGCTGAAATCTGCCAACGCGGTCAGCGCCGCCTGTGCGTCCTGCCCCGCGCGCAATTCAAATGCATCGAATCCACAGCGCGTGAGATAAAACAACTGGTCGCGCAGCACATCGCCGATTGCGCGCAACTCGCCGCGCCAGCCATAACGCTCGCGCAACAGGCGAGCAATCGAATAGCCGCGGCCGTCCACGAACTGCGGGAAATTGACCGCGATCAATTCAAAATGCCGCAGGTCATCGGCAATCAGTGCCGGATCTTCATTGCTGTCCAGCCACACGCCGAGCTTTCCCGTGCGTTTCAGCAGCGTATCGCGTTGCGCGCGCCAAACGCCGAGCGGGACGATGACATCGCCCTCCGCCGGGACTGCCAGGCTGCCGTCAGCGGCAGACTTAAGCAGCTGCCAGCTGTCGGCGACGACCCGGCGTTGCCTGATGATGATTGCCATAAACATATTCCTTGAAAGGTTCAACGCCGATGCGCCGCACGACGTCGACGAAAAGTTCTGCTTCGCTTTCGCGCCGCTCGAGATAAAGCTCGATCAGCCATTCGATCACAGCCGGCACTTCGACCTGCGAAACCGAAGGACCTATGACTTTGCCGAGCGCGGCGTCGTTGCCCTGCGCGCCGCCAATCGAAACCTGGTAATACTCCGCGCCCTGTTTGTCGACGCCGAGGATGCCGATGTGGCCGATATGATGATGGCCGCACGAGTTCATGCAGCCGGAAATGTTGAGGTCCAGTTCGCCGATATCGTGCAGGTAGTCGAGATCATCGAAGCGGCGCTGGATCGCCTCGGCCACCGGTATCGACTTGGCGTTGGCGAGCGAGCAAAAATCTCCGCCCGGGCAGGCAATGATGTTGGTCAGCAATCCGATATTCGGCGTGGCCAGACCGAGCGCTTTGGCTTCCTTCCATACATCATATAAGTCAGCCTGGCGCACGTCAGCCAAAATCAGGTTCTGCTCGTGCGACACGCGCAGCTCACTGAAACTGTAGCGGTCGGCCAGATCGGCCACCGCATCCATCTGATCGGCGGTCGCATCGCCCGGCGCCACGCCGGTTTTCTTGAGCGACAGCGTGACCGCGGCATGGCCCGCGACTTTATGCGGCTGCACGTTGCGCTTCACCCAGTTGCTGAATGCCTTGTCGCGGGCAATTGCCAGCACATAACCCGGTGACGGCGCGTCGTATTTGCGATAAACCGGACGCGTAAAGCGCTGCTCGATGCGCTGCACTTCGTCAGTGGTCAGCGTAGAAGGTCCGCCCTGCAGGGGCTGCCATTCCTCTTCCACCTGCGCGCGGAAAACTTCGGGCGTGAGTTCCTTGACCAGTATCTTGATGCGCGCCCGGTATTTGTTGTCACGCCGCCCGTAGCGGTTGTAGACGCGCAGTATGGCTTCCACATACGTCAGCAGATGCTGCCACGGCAGGAATTCGCGCATCTCTGCGCCAATCAGCGGCGTGCGGCCGAGACCACCGCCGGCGAGCACGCGAAAACCGACATTGCCCGCCGCATCGCGCCGTGCCTGCAAACCGATGTCGTGCACCTGGGTGGCCGCGCGGTCGGCCGCGCTGCCACTCACGGCGATCTTGAACTTGCGCGGCAGGTAGGCGAACTCCGGATGAAACGTCGACCATTGGCGGATGATTTCGCACCACACCAGCGGATCGACGATTTCGTCTGGCGCGGTTCCGGCAAAGTGGTCGGTCGTCGTATTGCGTATGCAGTTGCCGCTGGTCTGGATCGCGTGCATCTGCACGGTAGCGAGCTTGGCCAGTATGTCGGGCACATCTTCGAGCTTGGGCCAATTGAACTGGATGTTCTGGCGGGTGCTGAAATGCCCGTAGCCGCGGTCCCATTTGCGGGCAATGTAAGCAAGTGCGCGCAGTTGACGCGACGCCAATAGACCATACGGGATGGCGACCCGCAGCATAGGTGCAAATCGCTGAATATAAAGACCGTTTTGCAGCCTCAGCGGACGAAAATCATCCTCTGAGAGTTCACCGGCGAGAAAACGGCGGGTCTGATCCCGAAACTGGGAGACCCTTTCGTCCACCAGCCGTTGGTCGATTTCGTCGTATAAGTACATGAAGTCTTTGCAGGTTTTCTTAAGCGAACCGCATGCTATCAAGACTTCGTTATATCAAGAACGAATATTATGTTACGATGATATAACCATTAATAATTAACATAATATAATCATGAAGTTGCAGCAATTACGCTATTTAACCGAAGTGGAACGCCAGGGGCTGAACCTGTCGGTTGCCGCGGAGAAGCTGCATACGTCCCAGCCCGGCATCAGTAAGCAGATCAAACTGCTGGAAGACGAACTGGGCGTTAAAATTTTCGTGCGCAACGGCAAGCGCGTGACCGCGGTCACGTCGCCGGGCAAGGCGATCATTGCGATAGCCCAACGCATCCTGCACGAAGCCGACAACCTGAAGCAGGCCGCGCAGGACTTCGCCGATGAAGACAGCGGCAAGCTGACCATCGCCACCACGCACACGCAGGCGCGCTACGTCTTGCCCGCCGTCGTGCAGCGCTTTACCCAGCGCTATCCGAAAGTGAAGCTCGGCCTGGTACAGGGCAACCCAATGCAGATTTGCCAGTACACGCTGGCGGGACAAGCGGATTTTTGCATCGCCACCGAAGCGATCGGGACGTTCAAAGAACTCGTGATGCTGCCGTGCTATGCGTGGAACCGCTGCGTGATCACGCCGCCCGACCACCCGCTGCTGAAGCAAAAATCGCTGACGCTCGAAGCTATAGCGAAATACCCCATCATCACTTACGACTTTGCGTTTACCGGGCGCTCGCAGATCAACCACGCATTTGAAACACGCGGATTGACGCCCAACGTCGTGCTGACGGCGATTGATTCAGACGTTATCAAGACCTACGTAGCGCTCGGGCTCGGCATCGGCATCGTCGCGCATATGGCGTATGACCCGGTGCGCGACACCAATTTACGCGCTCTGGACGCGAGCCATCTGTTCGAATCGAGCACGACGCGCATCGGTGTGCCGCGCAACGCCTACCTGCGCGGCTACGTCTACGACTTCATCGAAATGTTCGCGCCACATTTGTCGCGCAAGGTCGTCGACGGCGCGGTACACAACAAGGCACACATCGACTACGACATGTGACGCCACGCCGCATCGATGATTGCTGACACGACTAGCGCAGCAGTCCCGCCAGCGTATTGATCAGCTTTTCGTCGTCCCAGTTCATCTCGCCGGTATGGGCATAGCGGATGCGGCCGTCCATGCCGATTACAAAACTCGCCGGCAGCCCCCTCACCCGCCATACTCTCATGGCCGCGCTGCTGTGATCGCGCAGAATGGTGAATTCGAGCGGCAGCTTCTGCAAAAACTCTGCAATGCGCGCCTCCGATTCACCCACGTTCACTGCAAGCACGACGAAAGGTTTGCCGGCAAACCGGCTCTTGAGACGTTGCATTGAAGGCATTTCGTCGCGGCACGGTTCGCACCACGTCGTCCAGAAATTGACCAGCACCACCTTGCCACGGTAATCACTAAGACGGTGCCGTTGTCCGCCCAGGTCGGCAAGTTCGAGCACCGGCGTGGTGCCGCCGTTCCATGGCTTCAGTTCCTGCGCCGACACCGCGCCGCTTGCCGCCAGCAACACGGCGAGCAACGACCCGGTGCGCCATGCACCAACCGAAATGAGCCGACAGCGGCTTGCGCACAATCGAAAATACATTTTGGAAAAAGCGCGGGCGCAGCCGGACGAATCCGGCTGCCGTGATCTCAGGGCGCGCGTCAGAGGGAGGTCAATTCCTGCACCGTCATCTCATAGCGGAAGTTGTCCGGATCGAGACTATCGAACCGGCCCGCCGTGGTTTCCGCCTGCGGGTACATCAGAAAACCGATCTTGCCATGCGCCGACTTCGGCAATGCAACGTCGTGCGCGGTGTTGAACGCGAGCCAGTTCATTTCCCAGGCGCCGAACAGCTTGACGCGGGCGGCCTTGACCTGCGCATCGTCGAGCGGCAGCAACACGCCACCGCCTTTCTCCTCGAGCACGACCTTGCGCACGTCCGCCGGATCCACCGGTATCCAGCCATAGGCGGCCGAATGGAACTCGGCGCGGCAATGCTGCGCCCGCGTGATGTTGTCGGTGCCCACGCCCAGGCTGCGATAGCCGAATTCCGACTTCGCCACGCGCACGCCGTAGATGTCGCGCGCCGGAATGCCGACCGCGCGCGCAAGACCAACGAACAACGCATTGAGATCCGCGCATTTGCCGCCGAGATTCTTTGATTCGAGCAGGTACTTGATGTCGCCCACGCCGCAGCCGCGCGTCTTCGGATCGCGAAAGGTATTTTCGACGATCCACTCGTAGATCGCGCGCGCTTTCTCGACGTCGCTGGAACCGGCACTCTTGATGATTTCACGCGCGGTATCGCGCACGATACCGTCGGTCGGAATCAGTTCGGTCGACGCGAGATACCGCTGCAGGTCCGCGCGGTCGGCCTTCGACCCGCTGCCCGGCTTGCTCAAATCGACAGCGCGGTCGATGGTCGCGAAACGGCTGGTCATTCGCACGGCCGGCACCTTGTCCGAGGCAGCAGCCTCGAAGTAAAGCATTTCGGCGCCGTACTTGCCGTCGTTCACGACCGCGGCCGTGCCGCCTTCAACATTCCAGGTGCTGCCGAGATTCTTCTGATAATCGGTGTCACCAGCGAGCGGCAGCGGCAACCACACGCGCGACGTGCCCGCGGGCTTGAGCACCCCCACCTTGGTCGTTACTTCGAACACGCGCCACTTGGCGGCGGCAGCGAATGCGGAAAGCGCAAACTGGGGCAACACGGAAACTGCGGCGGCGGCCGGCAGCAGGGATGCGGTCTTGATGAAATCACGTCTGTTCATGGCAAATCCTTCAAAGTGTTGGCTATTCGATTGAGAGCCCAGCCACGTGCACGACGCGACCTGCCGCTCAGCGCGATGGCGGCCTGAACAAGTGACTGAAAAAAGCGCGCGGAATGATGCGGAAGAGTGTTTTCACGGAGCGCGTAGCATACAACCGGCGGGTGGATTGCTCAAGCGCGCCTAGGCGGCGCGCTGCACGAAGTCACGCAGCCGGAACCCGAGCAGCCACAGGACCGCAAAGTAAGTCGCAGCACCCAGCAGCACCACGCCGCAGAGCCGCAGCACTTTGGCGAAGCCGGTCGCGGTGAGCCACACCGCGTTGCTGCCCGCGGCGAACCACAGACATGCGCTCATCGCCGCGATCGCCAGCAGTATTTTCAGGGCAAAAAGCACCCACCCGGGCTGCGGCGAGTAAATGTTGAATTGCCGCAATTTGCGATACAGCAAACCCGCGTTCAGACATGCCCCTAGTCCGATCGCCAGCGCCAGGCCCGCGTGCTGCAGCCAGCCTATGAACGCAAAGTTCATGGCTTGCGTTGCGGCCAGCGCAATGATGGCGATTTTGACCGGCGTGCGGATGTTCTGCCGGGCGTAAAAACCCGGCGCCAGCACCTTGACCAGAATCAGGCCGAGCAGACCGACGCTGTATGCGACGAGCGCGTTGCGCGTCATCATCACGTCGTGCACGGAAAACTGCCCGTAATGAAAGAGCGTCGCAATCAACGGCACCGCCAGCACCGCCAGCGCAGCGGCCGCCGGCAGCGCCAGCATCAATGTCAGGCGCAGTCCCCAGTCGAGCAGCTTCGAGTATTCATCCAGCGACTGGTTGGCATAATGTTTGGCGAGACTGGGCAGCAATATGGTGCCAAGCGCCACTCCCAGCAGTCCGGTGGGAAATTCCATCAGCCGGTCGGCGTAGTACAGCCATGACACGCTGCCCGACACCAGAAACGACGCGAAAACAATATTGATCAGCAGGCTGATCTGGCCGATCGAAACGCCGAATACTGCAGGCCCCATCTGCTTCATCACGCGCCAGACGCCCGCATCCCGGAAATTAAGCTTGAAACGCGGCATCATTTTCAAGCGCAGCAGGAATGGCACCTGAAACGCAAGCTGCAGCACCCCGCCGCAGAACACCGCCCACGCCAGCGCCTTCACGGGCGGGTCGAAATACGGCGCCCCCAAAAGCGCGAAGCCGATGAAGGCCAGGTTGAGCAGCGCAGGCGTCAGCGCCGGCACTGAAAACCGGCTGTAAGTATTAAGAATGCCGCCGGCAAGCGACACCAGCGAAATAAAGAAAATATACGGGAACGTAATGCGCAGCAGATCGACAGTGAGCGCAAATTTGTCCGGCGTGGCCGCGAAACCGGGCGCGCTCACATAAACGATCAGCGGTGCCGCCGCAATGCCCAGCAGCGTGACAACAGCCAAAGCAAGCGCAAGCAGGCCGGCTACATGGTCGACCAAGAGGCGGGTGTCTGCCTCCCCCCGCCGGTTCTTGTATTCGGCGAGTATCGGCACGAAAGCCTGGGAAAACGCGCCTTCGGCAAACAGCCTGCGCAGCAGGTTGGGGATCTTGAAAGCAACGAAGAACGCGTCGGTCGCGAGCCCCGCGCCGAACGCGCGCGCCACCACCGTATCGCGGACAAAACCGAGAATGCGCGACAGCAGCGTCATGCTGCTCACCGCTGCGAGCGCTTTCAATAAATTCATGGCGTGTGGGTTGGAGTAGCGGGATAGGCAGGATACTTCACGAACTGAACCGCAGAGGCAACAACGCTATCCGAAAGCGTGAACCGCAAAGGCGCCAAGGCGCAAAGGCGCAAAGGTTACGCAAGAGTACCGTTTTTTCGGGTGTCGCATCTTCTTCGCGTCTTTGCGCCTTTGCAGCAAAGAATCCGTTGCAAGTCGTGGAAACATGCAGGCTAATCCGGTGATTCTTCTTGCTAAACGGGCAGAACGCTCGTATCATAGTGCCCTTTTTCCCCACCGGTTTTTGGAGTCCATATGGCCAATATAGCATCCGCCCGCAAAGCGGCACGCCAGAGCGAAAAACGCCGCGCGCTCAACGCGAGCCAGCGTTCCGAGTTGCGCAGCGCAATCAAGCGCGTCAGGAAAGCAATCGAAGCCGGCGACAAGGTCGCGGCCCGCGCGGTATTGCGCGAGTCGACCAAAGTGCTCGACACGATCGCCGACAAGAAGATCATTCACAAGAACAAGGCCTCGCGCCACAAGAGCCGCCTGTCCGCCGCCATCAAGGCGATGGCCTAAACGCCTTCCCCGGCAGCCCCGCCGGCAACGGCGCGGGCGCAACACCCTCAGAACGCTCTTTTTTGCGTCCCGCCCGCAGGGTCAGTTCGTTGTCGCGCGCGAAACCGAACAGGAAACTGTTCGCCGCGGGATCGATCTTCTCGAGTTCACGGTCGACCACCACGCAGCGCACTCCCGCGGACATCACCGGCTTGAGATAGGGCGAATAGCTCAAATGCCGGTCTTCGCTGAATACCGACATCATGCCGCACCAGCGCTCGGCCCAGTCGCTGGGGCGAAACGCGCGGCCGGCAGTGGTCGTGCCGACTATGACGATTTCAAGCGCGCCTTCGAACATCACCGTAGTTTACCAGCGCCGGGCACGCAAAAATTTTGCTTGCGTCGCCGCTGGTGTTGGTTAAATATAGCCACTGGACAAGCAGGTAATACACGGCGGCGGCAGCCGCCGTATTGTTTTGAAGGGTAGATTTTCGATGTCCCACGTAATGAACACCTATAAACGGCAGCACGTCGCCTTCGAGCGCGGCGAAGGCTGCTGGCTATGGGACAAACAGGGCAAGCGCTATCTCGATGTGCTGGCGGGCATCGCCGTGGTCAGCATCGGCCACAGCCACCCGAAGTTCGTGCAGGCGCTGACCGCCCAGGCCGCCAAGCTCATCCACACGTCCAACGTCTACGAAATCGAGCACCAGGAAGCGCTCGGCGAACGGCTGGCGGCGATCTCGGGCATGGACGAAATCTTTTTCTGCAATTCCGGCTGCGAGGCCAACGAAGCAGCGATCAAGATCGCCCGCCTCTACGGCCACCACAAAGGCATCGAAATGCCGGCGATTATCGTCATGGAAAAAGCCTTCCATGGCCGTACCATCGCCACTCTGTCGGCCACCGGCAGCCGCAAGGTGCAGGCCGGCTTCGAGCCGCTGGTGCCGGGATTCGCGCGCGTACCTTTCGACGATCTCGCAGCAGTCAGGAAAGTCGCCGAGAACAACCGCAATGTCGTCGCCGTGCTGGTCGAACTGATCCAGGGTGAAGGCGGCATCAACATCTGTCATGACGATTACCTGCACGGCCTGCGCGAAATCTGCGATGCTAATGGCTGGCTGTTGATGCTCGACGAAGTCCAAAGCGGCGTCGGGCGCACCGGCAAATGGTTCGCGTTCCAGCACTCGGGCGTAAAACCCGACGTGGTGACGCTCGCCAAAGGTCTCGCCTCGGGCGTGCCTATCGGCGCCTGTTTCGCCGCCGGCGCCGCCACCGGCGTCTTCAAACCCGGCAACCACGGCTCGACTTTCGGCGGCAATCCGCTGGCGTGCGCCGCCGCGCTGACGACGCTCGATATCATCGAGCATGACAAACTGATGGCCAATGCGGTCGCGATGGGCGAATTAATACACGCCGGGTTCGCCGCGCAGTTGAAAGGCGTGGCAGGCGTGCGCGACATCCGTCACAAGGGACTGATGGTAGGCATAGAGCTCGAATACCCGTGCGACGAACTCGTCAAGAACGCACTCGCCGCCGGCCTCCTGATCAACGTCACCAACGACAACGTCGTCCGCCTGCTGCCGCCGCTCGTCATCAAGCGCGACGAGGTGGAGCAACTGGTCGCCATCCTGTCGCCGCTGATTGCGGATTTCCTCGCCCGCGCCCGCGCCGCCCAGCCCGCGGTAAAAACCGCTTAGGCGGTTTTTACCGTCCCGTCGCGATGGAGCTCCGTCATTACCTTCAGTTCAAGGACTTTACTCTCGACGAGTACGAGTACCTGTTCGCGCGCACGCGCTGGATCAAGGACAAGTTCAAGCGCTACGAACCGTACCAGCCGCTGGCCGATCGCACGCTGGCGATGGTCTTTGAGAAACATTCGACTCGCACGCGCGTTTCGTTCGAAGCGGGCTTCAACCAGCTCGGCGGTTCGGTCATCACGCTGATGACGCGCGACACCCAGATGGGTCGCGGCGAATCTCTGGAAGACGTCGCGCGCGTGATTTCGCGCATGGTCGACATCGTCATGATCCGCACCTTCGAGCAGACCATCATCGAGCGCTTCTCCTCGAACTCGCGGGTGCCGGTGATCAATGGGCTGACCAACGAATACCACCCGTGCCAGATCCTGGGCGACATCTTCACTTTTATCGAGCATCGCGGCTCCATCCGCGGCAAGACCGTCGCCTGGATCGGCGACTCGAACAACGTCTGCAACACCTGGCTGCAGGCGGCGACCATACTCGACTTCAACGTCCACGTGTCGACACCGCCGGGCTACGAAGTGGAACCCGATCGTGCCGGGATTTACGATGACAGCCATTTCGAGTCCTTCAGCGATCCGCTCGAAGCGGCGCGCGGCGCCGACCTCATCACCACCGACGTGTGGACCAGCATGGGCATGGAGGCCGAAGACGCCGAGCGCAAGCACGATTTCGCAGACTGGCAGGTCGATGCCGAGATGATGCGCATGGCCAAACCCGACGCGCTGTTCATGCACTGCCTGCCCGCGCACCGCGGCGAAGAAGTCGCCGCTGAAGTCATCGACGGCCCGCAAAGCGTGGTGTGGGACGAAGCCGAGAACCGGCTGCACGTGCAAAAAGCGCTGATGGAATACCTGCTGCTCGGCCGCACCATCGTTTAGCCGGCCTTAAGCATGAAAAGCTTGACGTATTCCGCGGTGCCCAGGCGCTGGTGCGCAATTTTGTTGTTGGCCCTGCTCGCGGGATGCGCCGCGCCACCGCCCGCCGCCGATGCCGAAAAAATCGACCACCTTCTGCAACTGATACAGCAGCGGCTCGGCTACATGGACGACGTCGCGCGCAACAAGTGGAACAGCGGCGCAGCCATCGAAGACCTGCCGCGCGAACGCGAAATTATCGATGGCCTCGGCAGGCAGGCGGCGGACTATGGCCTCGACGCGGCGACAGCCCGTGACTTCTTCCGCGCCCAGATTGAAGCTTCCAAGGTCATCCAGCGCACCCGCTTCAGCGAATGGCAGGCGGCCAAGCAGATGAAGTTCGCCGGCGTCCGCGACCTCGCCAGGGATATCCGGCCAGCACTCGACGCCTTGACCCCCGCCATGATGAAGGGACTAGCCGCGGCACTGCCTGCACTCAAGATGCCGGGCGGTGCGCCGCTAGTCGAGGCCCGCGCCAGGGCCCTCGTCAAAGTAATTCCCGCCGACATTCCCGCGCGCGATACGGCGGTAGCACCGCTTAAGTCCCTCGCGCTCCCGCGCTGATTTTGCTGGCTCTCGGCGCCTGCGGCGCTTAAAATCTGCGTTTTTCGCCTACCGGAACCACCCCGCCATGCCTGATATCAAGAAAGTAGTGCTCGCCTATTCCGGCGGCCTCGACACCTCGGTCATTCTCAAATGGCTGCAGGACACTTACCACTGTGAAGTCGTCACCTTCACCGCCGACATCGGCCAGGGCGAGGAAGTCGCGCCCGCGCGCGCCAAAGCCAAACAGATGGGCGTGAAGGAAATCTTCATCGACGACCTGCGCGAGGAATTCGTGCGCGATTTCGTGTTCCCCATGTTCCGCGCCAACGCCATTTACGAAGGCGAGTATTTGCTGGGCACGTCGATCGCGCGGCCGCTGATCGCCAAACGCCAGATCGAGATCGCGAAAAAGACGCGTGCCGACGCGGTTAGCCACGGCGCGACCGGCAAAGGCAACGACCAGGTGCGTTTCGAACTCGGCTACTACGCGCTGGAACCCAATATTCACGTGATCGCGCCATGGCGCGAATGGAACCTCACTTCGCGCGAGAAGCTGCTCAAGTACGCAGAGAAGCACCGCATCCCGGTCGAGATGAAGAAAAAAGGCGGCTCGCCCTACTCGATGGACGCCAACCTGCTGCACATCTCGTTTGAAGGCCGCATCCTCGAAGACCCGTCGCGCGCGCCCGAAGAATCGATGTGGCGCTGGACGGTGTCGCCGGAAAAAGCGCCCAACCGCGCCGAATACGTCGACCTCGAATACCAGCGCGGCGACATCGTCGGCATCAACGGCAAGAAACTCACGCCTGCCAAAGTGCTGGAGAAACTCAACCAGTTGGGCGGCAAGCACGGCATCGGCCGCCTCGACCTCGTCGAGAACCGCTATGTCGGCATGAAGTCGCGCGGGTGCTACGAAACGCCCGGCGGCACCATCATGCTTAAAGGCCACCGCGCGATCGAATCGATCACGCTGGACCGCGAAGTCGCACATCTGAAGGACGACCTGATGCCGCGCTACGCTTCGCTGATCTACAACGGCTACTGGTGGAGCCCCGAGCGCAAAATGCTGCAGACCATGATTGACGCCTCGCAGGCGCGCGTCAACGGCTGGGTGCGCATCAAGCTCTACAAGGGCAATGTCATCGTCGTCGGCCGCGATTCGGACCACGACTCGCTGTTCGATCCGAAAGTCGCGACCTTCGAGGACGACCAGGGCGCTTACAACCAGATGGACGCCGCCGGCTTCATCAAGCTGAACGCGCTGCGCATGCGCATCGCCGCCAACTTACAGCGCAAGCGCAAATAGGAAACGCCATGACGAAATTCGACAACGTCAGCGTTACCAAAAAAGCGAACGTCTTTTTCGACGGCAAATGCGTGAGCCATACCGTGCACTTCGCGGACGGCAGCCGCAAATCGGTCGGCGTGATTCTCCCGGCGAAGCTGACGTTCAAGACCGCCGAGCCGGAAATCATGGAAATCACCGCCGGCAGCTGCCGCGCGAAACTCCCCGGCGCGAGCGACTGGCACACTTATCGCGCGGGCGAGAGCTTTAAAGTACCTGCCAACGCGAGCTTCGACATCGAAGCGCTGGAGACGCTCGACTACGTCTGCCACTTCGGCTGAACCAGGTGCCGGCATGACCACCATCGCCGTAGTCAAAAAGAACGGGCGCGCCGCCATCGCCGCCGACACGCTGACCAAATGGGGCACCGGCAAGGAGTCGGCTACCTATATCGCGAACAACGACAAGATCGTGCGTGCCGGTGACACCTTCATCGGCGCGTCTGGTTCTGCCACCTTCAAAACCATCATGCGCGACTACTTTACCCAGCCGAAAGTAAAAGCGCGCTTTGACAGCACCATCCACATTTTCAAAACCTGGCAGGTGTTCCACACGGCGCTCAAGGACCAGTACTTCCTCGTCACCGTGAGCGACAAAGACGACTCCCTTGAATCGAGCCGCTTTGACGTGCTGCTCGCCAATCCTCACGGCATTTTCGGCGTGGGCGCGCACCGCACGGTGCAGGAGTACGTCAAGTTCTACGCCATCGGCAGCGGCACCGACGTGGCGCTGGGCGCGATGTATGGCGTATACGACGATCCCAAACGCTCGGCTGAAGACATCGCGCGCTTCGCCATCGAGGCGGCGGCGGAGTTTGACGACGCCACGGCATTGCCGGTCATGTCATATTCGGTCAAATTGAAACGACGTTAACAGCAGGGAAATCCACATGCCATCGTTCGATATCGTTTCCGAAGTCAACCACGTTGAAATAAAAAACGCGGTTGACCAGTGCAACAAGGAAGTCACCAACCGCTTCGATTTCAAGGGCTCCGACGCGCGCGTCGAAATCCAGGAGCAAGGCGACAAGAAAGTACTGATGGTCTTCGCGGATGACCATTTCAAGCTGGGACAGGTCAAGGATGTGCTGACCGGCAAGCTCGCAAAACGCGCCGTTGATGTGCGTTCGCTGGACGCCGGCACCATTGAAAAAACCACCGGTGACACCGTCAAACAGCCGCTCACCGTCAAGGAAGGCCTCGAGCAGGAACTCGCCAAGAAAATCGTCAAGCTGCTCAAGGAACAGAAAATGAAAGCGCAGGGCGCGATCCAGGGCGACGTGGTGCGCGTTTCCGGCCCCAAGAAAGACACGCTGCAGGAAGTCATCACGCTGGTGAAAAGAACCATTACCGAGGTGCCGCTGCAGTTCAGGAATTTTCGCGACTGAGCTGGCGCCTCAGCGCGGCAACTCCAGGTTAAACGCGCAGGTTCTAGCGCGTAAGTCCTTCAGTCCAACGGTCGTACACGCCATCAGCGACGGCGTGCAGCGTAGCAAGACCCTGCTCGCTCACTTCCTTGATGACGGCAATGGATTGCACCGCCGTGCTCTTGCTGCGGCCGATCTCGCCGACGCCGCTTGCGCACCACGAATCGATCATTTCAGGCGTCATCTCGATGTGGCATTGCATGCCGAGGTGCTTGCCGAGCGCGAAAGCCTGGTTCTCGCAATGCTGGTTGGTCAGCACACGTTCAGCACCCGGCGGCACCGTGAAGGTTTCGCCGTGCCAGTGAAACGACGTGAATGATGGCGCGACATGGCCGAACCACAGGCGCCCCGCCGGCGCCTCCACCACCGCCACTTCGCCCCAGCCGATTTCCTTGACGGAATTGCGCGAGACGGCGCCGCCCAGCGCCTTGGACATCAACTGGCCGCCCAGGCAATGGCCGAGCACCGGCACGTCGGCTGCAACACCGTCGCGTATCAGTTTCAGCACCGGCGCAAGCCACGGCAAATCGTCGTTGACGCTCATCGGCCCACCCATGAACACAAGGCCGCTGAATGCGCGCGGGTCGGCCGGCACGGCTTCTCCCACATCGACGCCGATGATCTGCCACGGGATACGGTGGCGATCGAGATATATGGCAAAATAACCCGGACCTTCGGTGGGCGCGTGCCGGAAAATGGCAACTGGCTTCATGTGCGGAATGTTTGCAAAGTGGAAAGTTTGCAACGTGGGGGAAAGCGCAACGTGTCTAAGTCCCTTCATCATACTTTAACGATTCTGCTTTTTCTATCGGCGGGCGCCGGCTTGTGGCTGGCTGACGCCGGAGCGGCCGACGTCAATCTCAACGGTATCGTCGGCAACAAGGCGTTGCTCGTCATCGATGGCGGAAAACCGCGCTGGCTCGCGATCGGCGAAACATCCCCCGAAGGCATCAAGCTGGTCAGCATCTCGGGAGAAACCGCGGTGTTCGAACTCGGCGGCAAAAAGCAGACCGTGAAACTGGGACAGAACGAGCGCCTCACCTCAGGCGGCGGCTCGGCCAGCTCGGGCAGCCAGAGCGTTTCATTGAACGCCGACGGCAGCGGGCATTTCATCGCGAACGGGCAAATCAACGGCAGGTCGGTGCGTTTTCTGGTCGATACCGGCGCCACTTTCATTTTGCTTGGCAGCGAAGAAGCCAGGAGCCTTGGCATCAACTACCTTGCCGGCCAGAAAGCGGCCATGTCGACCGCAAATGGCGTGGTTCCGGCCTACCGGGTCAAACTGGATGAAGTGCGCCTGGGCGACATTTCGCTCAACAACGTCGATGGCGTCGTTACCAGTGGCTCGCAACCCATCGTGCTGCTCGGCATGAGCTTCCTGAACCGCATGGAAATGAAACGCGACGGCGAAACGATGACGCTGAAAAAGAGGTTCTAGGTTTGAGGGTTGAGGACTATGAAATTCGAACTACTCAATCCTCCGCCCCTCGCTTCGCTCTCCCCACTCCTCAATCCTTTTTCTCTCCCAGCGACAGCAGGTGCCCGAACTTGGTGCGCTTGGTCTGCAGATAATTGCGGTTGGCTGAACGCGGCGGCACTTCAATGGCAACGCGTGCCGTCACTTTCAACCCGTAATCTTCAAGCGCTTTGACCTTCTCGGGGTTGTTGGTCAGCAGGCGCACTTCGCGCACGCCGAGGTCGAACAGGATATGCGCACCGGTCTTGAAGTCGCGCATATCCGCGGCAAAGCCCAGCGTGTGGTTGGCCTCCACCGTGTCCTGGCCCTGGTCCTGCAGCGCGTAGGCGCGAATTTTGTTCAGCAGCCCGATGCCGCGCCCTTCGTCGAACATGTAAACCACGACGCCACTGCCGTTCTTTTCGATCGACGTCATGGCGGCCTCAAGCTGCTCGCCGCAATCGCAGCGCTCCGAACCGAAGACGTCCCCGGTCAGGCACTGGGAATGCAGGCGCACCAAGGTCGGTGCGTCCGGCTTGATTTCGCCTTTCACCAGCGCGACGTAGAGCGTGGTTTCCAGGTCGTCGCTGTAGACCATCAGCCGCCAGTTGCCGGCCTTGCGCGTCGGCAGCACGGTCTCGGATTTGCGCCGCACCTGGCGCTCGTGCCGGCGATATTCGATCAAGTCGGCGATTTTGAGGATTTTGATGGCGTGCTTCGCCGCGAATTTCTCGAGTTCAGGCAGGCGCGCCATGGTGCCGTCTTCATTCATGATTTCGCAGATCACGCCGGCCGCTTTCAGCCCCGCCATGCGCGCGATATCGACCGCCGCTTCGGTGTGTCCGCGCCGCGCCAGCACGCCGCCCTCAAGCGCGCGCAGCGTCTGCAGGCGTCCCGGGCGGATCAAATCACCCGGCTTGGTGCCTTCCGCAATCGCCACCGCAATGGTGCGCGCGCGGTCCTGCGCCGACATGCCGGACCCTACCCCTTCGCGCGCGTCGATAGGTGTCGCAAACGCGGTACCGAACTTGCTCTGGTTGCCGGAATCGTCTGCAATCAGCGCGATTCCCAGTTCGCGCATGCGCTGCTCGGTCAACGCCAGCGACACCAGGCCGCGCGCCTGCGTCGCCATGAAATTGATCGCCTCGGGTGTCGCACGATCGGCCGCCACGAAGAGATCGCCCTCGTTCTCGCGGTCCTCATCGTCGACCAGAATCAACATGCGGCCTTTGCGCACGTCGGGCAGCACCTGCTCGACGATGGATTCGCTGGTTTGGCTCATGCGTGGGTCAGGATCGAAAAAGGCGCCGGGGCGGCGGTCAATCGCCGCGCTTGGAAACGAGGCGCATGAATTCCGCGCGGGTTCTGTCCTGCTGGAATTCCCCGGTGAATGCGGAAGTGGTCGCGACCGAATGCTGTTTCTGGATGCCGCGCATGATCATGCACAGGTGCTGCGCCTCGATCACCACCGCAACGCCCAGCGGGTTCAGCGTGTCCTGTATGCAATTGCGGATTTCCACCGTCAGCCTCTCCTGCACCTGCAGCCGGCGCGCGAACGCATCGACTACGCGCGGGATTTTCGACAGGCCCACGATGTGTCCATTGGGAATGTAAGCGACGTGCGCCTTGCCGAAAAACGGCAGCATGTGATGCTCGCACAACGAGTAGACCTCGATGTCCTTGACGATCACCATCTGCTGGTACTCTTCCTTGAACATCGCGGAGCGCAGTATCGCCGCCGGATCGAGGCCCTTGCCGTGCGTCAGGTACTGCAGCGCCTTGGCCACGCGCTCGGGCGTCTTGATCAGCCCTTCGCGTTCCGGGTCTTCGCCGAGTGCCAGGAGGATTTCGCGGTAATTCCCGGCGATGCGCTCTACCGTATCGGAATTGTACTGTTCGATCCTGGCATAGCCGTTCGCCGCATTGCCGCGCGCGGCGGCGGTCGTGTTCTTTTTCATTTTTGCCATGGGATCGGGACTCCGCTCCAACTTGAGCTCAGGACTGCACAGATGGGTATTCTACCCGGCTACTCGGCGAGTTTGGCCCGGATCGACGCCAGTATGCCTTCCTTGTCGAGCCCGCAACTCTTCAATTGCAACGCCGGATCGCCGTGATCGACAAAATGGTCAGGCAACCCTAGCAGCAGCACGGAAGCCTTGATGCGGCATCGTTGCAGCGCTTCGAGCACCGCGCTACCGGCGCCGCCCATGATGACGTTCTCTTCGACTGTCACGAGCAGATCGTGAGAGTTCGCAAGTTCCGCGACCAGCGCCTCATCGAGCGGCTTGACAAAGCGCATGTTGGCGACCGTCGCGTCGAGTTCCTCCGCGGCATCGAGTGCCGGTTTGACCATGCTGCCGAACGCCAGGATCGCGATTTTCTTCGACATCAACGCCAGCTTCTTCCCGCTGCGGCGTATCTCGCCTTTGCCGACGGTCAGTGCCTGCATCTCGCGCTCAATCGGCGTGCCGGGCCCGGCCCCGCGCGGATACCGCACGGCCACCGGTGAATTCATCTGAAACGCGGTATACAGCATCTGCCGGCACTCGTTCTCGTCGGAGGGCGTCATCACCGTCATGTTCGGCAGGCAGCGCAAATAGGAAATATCGAAACTGCCGTTATGCGTGGCGCCATCCGCGCCGACCAGCCCGCCGCGGTCAATCGCCAGCACCAGCGGCAGGTCCTGGATAATGACGTCGTGTATCAACTGATCGTAGGCGCGCTGCAGAAACGTCGAATAAATCGCCACCACCGGCTTGCAGCCTTCGCAGGCGAGCCCCGCGGCGAAAGTCAGCGCGTGCTGCTCGGCAATACCCACGTCGAAATACCGGTCCGGGTAGAGCTCCGAGAAACGCACGAGTCCGGAGCCTTCCCGCATCGCGGGCGTGATGCCAACGAGGCGCGGGTCGCGCGCCGCCATGTCGCAGAGCCAATCGCCGAATATCTGCGTGTAGGTAGGCTTGCTGCCGGTCTTGCCGCCTACTATGCCGTCGTCGGGCTTGAACTTCGAGACGCCGTGATACAGCACGGGATCGGCCTCGGCGAGCTTATAACCCTGCCCCTTGCGCGTCACCACGTGCAGGAACTGCGGACCTTTCAGCTCGCTGATGTTTTTCAGCGTGGGTACCAGCGCATCAAGATCGTGGCCGTCGATCGGCCCGATGTAATTGAAGCCGAATTCCTCGAACATGGTGCCCGGAGTCACCATGCCTTTGACGTGTTCCTCGGCACGCTTGGCGAATTCGCCGAGCACCTTGGTGCCGGCGCGCTTGGCGGCCGCGTAAAAACGCCCCGACATCAGCTTGGCGAGATATTTATTCAGCGCGCCGACCGGCGGCGATATCGACATGTCGTTGTCGTTCAGTATCACCAGCAGATTGGTGTCGGCATCCCCCGCGTTATTCAACGCCTCGAATGCCATGCCTGCGCTCATCGCGCCGTCGCCGATGATGGCCACGCAATGCCGCGGAATGCCGGCGATGTGGCTGGCGACCGCCATGCCGAAAGCGGCGCTGATGGATGTACTCGAATGCGCGGTGCCGAAAGTGTCGTACGCGCTTTCCTCGCGGCGCGGGAAACCCGAGATGCCTTCCCACATGCGCAATTTCTGCATGCCTTCGCGGCGGCCGGTCAGCACCTTGTGGCCGTAAGTCTGGTGGCCGACGTCCCATACCAGGCGATCGTGCGGCGTATCAAACACGTAATGCAGGGCAATGGTGAGCTCGACGGTACCGAGATTGGACGACAGATGCCCGCCAGTCTGGCTCACCGAGTCGAGCAGGAACTGGCGCAGCTCCTGCGCAAGTTGCGGCAATTGCCGGCGCTCGAGCTTGCGCAAGTCAGCGGGGTCGTTGATGGTCTGCAGCAAATCGTACATCAGAACTTTCTCAGCACTATGAAATCCGCGAGTTCGCGCAGGCGCTGCGCGCGGTCGCCGAAACCCTCCAGTGCGGCCCGCGCATCCTCGCGCAGCCCGGCGGCGAGTTTTTTCGATTCCGCGACGCCCAGCACGGTAACGTAAGTCGGCTTGTTCTGCTGCGCATCCTTGCCGGCCGTTTTACCCAGGGTTGCGGTATTGGCTTCGGTATCGAGCACGTCGTCGACGACCTGAAACGCGAGGCCTATACACTTTGCAAAGTGATCGAGCTTGGCCTGCGCGCGCTCTTCGAGACGGCTGCCGCAATGCGCGCCCAGCAGTGTCGCCGCCCGTATGATAGCGCCCGTTTTGTGAATATGCATGAATTCGAGTTCCGGCAGACTCAAGCTCGCGCCGACTGCCGCGAGGTCGATCGCCTGCCCGCCCGCCATGCCGCGCGAACCGGATGCGGCGGCGAGCAGCTTGACCATCTCCAGTTGAACCGCCGGGTCATCGGCCACCCGATATTCCGACAGCAGCTGAAACGCCAGGCTTTGCAGGGCATCGCCGACCAGTAACGCAGTAGCTTCGTCGAACTCGACGTGGCAGGTCGGTTTGCCGCGCCGCAGAACGTCATCGTCCATGCACGGCAAATCATCATGCACGAGCGAATAAGCGTGTATCAATTCGACGGCGGCGCCAGCGATGGCCACACGTGCCGGATCGGCAGAGGTAATTTCACCCGCGGCGAACGCCAGCAACGGACGCACGCGCTTGCCGCTGCCGAGGACGGCGTAGCGCATGGCCTGGTGCAGGCGCGGCGGCGCCACCTCGGGACTCGGCAATACCGCCTGCAACTGCGTCTCTATGCGTTGCTGGTGCGCCGCTGCCCAGGCTTTAAAATCAGTCGTCGTCGCCACCGGCAAAATTCTTCAGGGCGCCGGCTTCGAGGACCTTGACCTGCTGTTGGGCGTCCGCCAGTTGCGCCTGGCACAGCTTGAGCAACTCGGCGCCGCGCTTGTAAGCGCTCAGCGATTGCTCGAGCGAAAGCTGCCCGTCTTCCATGCGCGTAACGATGGTTTCAAGCTCGGCAAGCGCGCTTTCGAATGTCGGGGCGGATTCTGCTTTGGTTGTTGTTTTGGGCATGCGCAGGCAATGACGCCAGGGTAAACCGCAAACATAGCGCAATCAGAGGCTTGCGGTCAACGCAAGTTGTAAGGAAAAAGCTCCTGATACGACTCTCATATAGTGACAGGCAAGCGCAAATTCCGCACAATGAGCCGCTGCGCGCCGTGCGCAAGCAGCAATCGCAGCAGCACCACGATGAATCGCCAATTAAATCAACTGATGGAGCACCGGTAATGCACGCTACCCTGCCGCTGATGCGGGACTCGGATTTCCCCGCGATACGGCGCGCCCGGCTCGAGACTTTGCAGGTCAATCTCGGCTACAAATGCAACCAGTCGTGCGTGCACTGCCACGTGAATGCCGGCCCGGCCCGCACCGAGATGATGACGCGCGAGACCGTCAACGACATACTCGCCTTCATCCAGGCCTCCGGCGTGACCAAACTGGACATGACCGGGGGGGCGCCCGAGCTCAATCCGCATTTCCGCGATCTGGTGCGCGCCGCGCGCGATCTCAAGGTGCATGTCATGGACCGCTGCAACCTGACCATACTCGAGCAGCCGGGCCAGGACGACCTCGCACAGTTTCTGGCCGACCAGCAGGTCGAAGTCGTCGCTTCGCTACCCTGCTATCTTGAAGAAAATGTCGACCGCCAGCGCGGCGACGGGGTCTTCGCTACCAGCATACGCGCACTGCAGATGCTTAACGGCCTCGGCTATGGCCGGCCGGGTTCGGGACTCACGCTGAATCTGGTCTACAACCCGCAAGGTGCGGTGCTGCCGCCCCCGCAGCAGCAGCTCGAAACCGATTACCACGCGCGTCTGGGCGAACAGTACGGCATTGAATTCAACCAGCTCTACGTCATCACCAACATGCCGATACAACGCTTCGGCAGCATGCTGATCTCAAAAGGCCAGTTCGAGCACTACATGGATCTCCTGAAGAACGCCTATCAACCCGCCAATCTTGACAGCGTGATGTGCCGTGACCTCATCAGCGTCGATTGGCGCGGCTACACCTACGATTGCGATTTCAACCAGATGCTCGGCCTGCCGCTCGCGCACAAGGGGCACGCGCATACGCATTT
The DNA here is from genome assembly GCA_947474275.1 of Betaproteobacteria bacterium. GTDB lineage: Bacteria > Pseudomonadota > Gammaproteobacteria > Burkholderiales > SG8-41 > PALSA-1004. The sequence continues at coordinate 2,792 of CANJHY010000023.1, read as the reverse complement.
GCGCGACCTGATCGGCGTCGACCTCGCGCACCACCCGATCATGGTCGCCGACCACTGCTATGGCTGTACCGCGGGCCAGGGTTCGAGCTGCGACGGCGCGATCGCCGGCTGACCACAGCCCATGACGCCGGGCAGCCGGCCTGACCAGAGCCCAGACATGCGCAAGAGCAAACTTCTGGCCGCAGTCGCCATCATCGGCCTGATCGCGGCGTTCTTCGCATTCGATCTCGCCCACTATTTCACGCTCGACCATTTCAAGTCACAGCAGGCGTCGATCAACGACTACTACCCGGCTCATGCAGTTGAGACGACCGCCATTTTCTTTGCGATCTACGTCGCCGTCACCGCGCTTTCTTTTCCGGGCGCCACCGTCATGACGCTGGCCGCGGGCGCCATCTTTGGACTCGTGTGGGGAACAGTGATCGTATCGTTCGCCTCCACGTTGGGTGCAACACTTGCTTTTCTGATGGCGCGGTTCGTGCTACGCGACTCCATCCAGGGCAAATTCGGCGACAAACTCGCCGCCATCAACGCCGGCATTGCCAGGGACGGCCCGTTTTATTTGTTCACGCTGCGCCTAGTGCCGGCGCTTCCATTCTTCGTCATCAATCTCGTCATGGGACTCACCCCCATCAAAACGTGGACATACTACTGGGTCAGCCAGCTCGGTATGTTCGCGGGCACCATCGTCTACGTTTATGCCGGCACCGAAATCGGCAAAATAGAATTGCTGCGCGGGATCCTCTCGCCGATGCTGATCATAGCGTTCACCCTGCTCGGGATATTCCCGTTCATTGCAAAGTGGATGGTGAGCGCCATCAAAGCACGCAAGATCTATGCAAAGTGGCAGAAACCCGCGCGTTTCGACCGCAACGTCATCGTCATCGGCGCGGGATCGGCGGGCCTCGTCACCGCCTACATCGCGGCGGCGGTGAAAGCCAAAGTCACGCTGATCGAAAAACACCAGATGGGCGGCGACTGCCTGAATACCGGCTGCGTGCCGTCGAAAGCGCTGATCCGCTCGGCCAAATTCCTGGCGCACGCACGGCGCGCGCGGGAGTTCGGCATGAAATCGGCAACGGTAGAATTCGACTTCGCCGAAGTGATGGAGCGGGTGCAACGGGTAGTCAAGACGATCGAACCGCACGATTCCATTGCACGCTACACCGAGCTGGGCGTCGACTGCATCATGGGGGAAGCGAAAATAGCGTCGCCATGGACCGTGGAAATCACTACCGACGCCGGCAAGCGCACCCTGACGACAAAGAACATCGTGATCGCCGCCGGCGCGCGCCCTTTCATACCGCCGATACCCGGTCTTGAGGAAATCCATCCACTCACCTCCGACACGGTCTGGGCATTGCGCACCCTGCCCGCACGGCTGGTAGTGCTCGGCGGCGGGCCGGTCGGATGCGAACTCGCGCAATGCTTCGCACGCTTCGGCTCCGCAGTGACCCAAGTCGAAATGCTGCCGCGACTGATGGTGCGCGAAGACCCCGAGATTTCGGAAATGGTCATGCGGCGCTTCAGCGCCGAAGGCATCAAAGTGATGGTCGGGCACAAGGCGCAGCGGATCGTAGTCGAAAGCGGTGAAAAAATACTGATCGTCGGGCGCGCCGGGACCGAGATCAGAATTCCATTCGACGAATTACTGTGCGCGGTCGGCCGCGTCGCCAACACCGAAGGTTATGGTCTCGAAGAACTCGGCATTCCTTCGACTGCCGCGCGCACCGTGGAAATCAACGAATACCTGCAAACGCGCTATCCCAACATATATGCCTGCGGCGACGTTGCAGGACCTTATCAATTCACGCATACGGCGGCCCACATGGCGTGGCATGCGGCGGTCAATGCGCTGTTCGGCAGGTTCAGAATGTTCAAAGTCGATTATTCGGTGATTCCATGGGCAACTTACACTGAACCTGAAGTTGCGCGCGTCGGCCTCAACGAACAGGAGGCGCGTGAAAAAGGTGTTGCGCATGAAGTCGCCACGTACGCGATTGCGGATCTGGACCGCGCCATCGCCGATGAGGAAGCGCATGGCGTAGTCAAAGTCCTGACCGCCCCCGGCAGCGACAAAATTCTCGGCGCCACCATAGTCGGCGAGCACGCGGGTGATTTACTTGCCGAATTCGTGCTGGCGATGAAGCATGGACTCGGACTCAACAAGATACTCGGCACCATACATTCGTATCCGACGCTGGCGGAAGCGAACAAATACGCCGCCGGCGTCTGGAAGCGCGCGCAGGTCACGCGAGGACAACTGAGTTTTGCGCAGGCCCTGAATGCGTGGGGCCGCGACGATGGCAGCCTTGCCGGTGTCATCGGCCAATTGCCGGCGCTGGCAAGCGACAAACGCCCGGCGTTTGCTTCCGCCCGCCCCGCGTCATAACCGTATTTATGATGCAGACGCGGGTTCGCATGACGGTGCTGGGCATTGCCGCCCTCGCCTTTGCCAGTGCGGCACGCGCCGACTTTGACCACACGCACGCCGCATGGACGGCGTTGCTCGCAAAACACGTCGTGCTGATCAACAATGGCGCGGCCACCCAGGTGCGCTATGCCGTGATTACGCCGGACCGCCCGGCGCTCACATCCTATCTCGCCAGCCTGTCGGCGGTACCAGACACGGAATTCAAAGGCTGGGACAAGCCGCGGCAAATGGCTTTCCTCATCAACGCCTACAATGCGTTTACCGTCGAAAAAATTCTGACGCGTTATCCCGACCTGAAGTCGATACGTGATTTCGGCAGTGTATTCGGCGATCCGTGGAAAGATAAATTCTTCCGGCT
>CANJHY010000022.1:0-38306 GCA_947474275.1 Betaproteobacteria bacterium | reverse complement strand
AAGCGGCAGAACGGCAAGCAGGAGCGGGTTGAGCTGATGCTGCGCCTCGATACGCCGGCCGAACTCGATTACGTGCGGCGCGGCGGCATTCTGCCTTACGTGCTCGCGGGGTTGACGGCCTAACTAGCGGTCTCAAAAACAGTTTGGAGTCGCAGATAAACGCGGATGAACGCAGATAGGCCAAAATACTTTATATCGGCCAGAGGGCGGCCTTGGATCTTAATCCGCGTGTATCTGCGTGTATCCGCGTTTATCTGCGGCTCAGAAAATGCTTTTTACTTGCTCACGACGTCCTGCATCAGCGTATTTTTCTTCAGCAGCGCTTCGTCGATGGTGACGCCGAGGCCGGGGCCGCGCGGCACGTCGACGTGGCCGTCCTTGATTTTGAAATCGCTTTCAGGGCACAGCGGGTCTTTTGCCGTCGCGTTGAGGCCGAACGTGAATTCGGCTGCGCCCATGGTGCGCGCGGCCGGCGTCGACGCATAGAAGTGCGCGCTGGCAGCGGCGTCGAGCTGCGATTGCACCGCGAGCCCGCCGCAGTTGACGCGAATGTTTGCGGATTCGCCGATCGCCGCGATTTTTTTCGCATTGGTGAGGCCGCCCATTTTGTAGAGCTTGATGCAGAACGCATCGCAGGCGCGCGCCTGTGCCAGCGCATGCGCGTCCTGCAGCGTGAACACGCCTTCGTCGGCCATCACCGGCACGCCGTTCGCGGCGCGGCGGATTTCCGCCATGCCGGCGAGGTCGCGGCGCTCGATCGGCTGCTCGATATAGCCGAGGCCCATCGGCTTGATCGCCTCGATTGCCGACAGTGCGTCGGCAAGCGTCCAGCCCGTGTTGGGGTCTATACCTATCATGATGTCGTCGCCGACCGCCTTGCGCATCGCGGCGAAGTTCTCGACGTCCTTGCGCCAGCCGCGGCGGTCCGCCATCTTCAGGCACAGCACCTTGATGCCGAATTCGTCGACTGCGCGTATTGCTTCCGCAATGATGACGCCGACGTCGTCGGCCATGCTCACCGACCATTCCAGCGGTATGCGCGGCTGGCAGCAGCCGCCGAGCAAATTGTAGAGCGGCGTCTTCAGCGCCTTGCCAGCGGCGTCGTGCAGCGCGATATCGAGCACCGAGCGCGCCGCCGGATTGCCAGCAAGCCGGTTGTCGAACATCGCGTTGATGGATTCGAAATCGAAAATAGACTTGCCGATGAGCGCAGGTCCGTAAATTTCCTTGATCGCGGAAAACACGCTGGGCGCGGTGTCGGCGACGAAATGGCCGGGGCTGATAGGCCGCACCTGCGCCATGCCGACTACACCGTCGGCGTAGATCTTCACCAGTACGTGCTTGCCGAGAACGCTGTCGGCGGGTCCGGTATCGTAGGCGCCGCTCGAAAAGACGCGTTGCAGGCGTTGCGACAGTGCGGTGATGAAAATTTCTATGCGATCGATCATCGTTTACTCCAATCAAATTTCATGTTCCTTCCCCCGCTTGCGGGGGAAGGTTAGGATGGGAAAGTGGATTTGCCCCCTCCCTGATACTCCCCCGCGCTTTGCGCAGAGGAGGGAACCGGACTACTCGGGTTTGATGCCCGCTTTTTTGACGACGTTTTCCCAGCGCGGTATTTCCTCGCCGATGAATTTTGCGAACTGCGCCGGCGTGTCGCCCACTGGCTCGAAGCCCTGCGCCAGCATTTTTTCCTTGACCTCGGGCACGCGCATGATCGCGCTGATCTCTTTAGCAAGGAGATCAATGCTGGCTTTGGGCGTACCGGCCGGCAGCAGCAGGCCGTACCACGAAGCCGCGTAATAGCCGGGCAGCCCCGCTTCGGCGATGGTCGGTACATTGGGCAGTACCGCGCTGCGCTGGGAAATCGACACGCCGAGCGCACGGACTTTGCCGGCGTTGATCTGCGCCAGCACCCCGGGAATTGAGGCAAACAGCAACTGCACTTCGCCGCTGACGAGGCCGATGACCGAGGGTGCTGCGCCCTTGTACGGCACGTGGGTCATCTCGATGCCGGCCATCGACGACAACAATTCCATCGCCAGGTGCGTGACGTTGCCGACGCCGCCGGAGCCGTAGATCAGCGTTTTCGGTTTCGCCTTCGCCAGCGCAAGCAGGCCTTTGACGTCGGTCACCGGCAGGCTGGGATTGACGATCAGCACCGAGGGGCCGAGCGCGATGTTGCTGAGCGGCGCGAAATCCCTTCTGACATCGAATGGCAACTTGGCGGACAGGCTGGGGATGGCGATGGTCGAGTTCGCCATCAATATGGTGTAGCCGTCGGCACTGGACTTGGCGACGATGTCCGCGCCGATACTGCCGGCGGCGCCGGGCCGATTGTCGATGATGAACGAGACGCCCAGCGCGTCGGTCAGTTTTTGCGCGATCACGCGCGCGGCGATGTCGGTGCCGCCGCCGGCCTGGAAGCCGACCACGATGCGTACCGGGCGGCCGGGAAATTTCTCGGCGGCCGCGGCGCAGAGCGGGGCGGTGGCGACAAGTGCGACGGCCAATGCCGCGAGCGTACGAATTTGCATCCTGTTGCGCACTCTCAACATCTCCTGCAGATTTTTGAACCGGGACAACGGGAAATCGCGGGCCGCTGCGTATGGCGGCGCGGCGGGCGCTATAATACTACGCACCCCCACGCAGTTCGCAGCGCGAAGGAGCAATCATGGCCGAAACTACACTGGCGCAGCGCAGCCCGCAGCGCATGCAATACGAAGTCGTGCCCGCGCCGGCAGCGCTGGGCGCCGAAATTCGCGGCATCGACATTACGCAAGTGGATGACACGACGTTCCGGAGCCTGCACGACGTCTGGCTCGCCAACGTGCTGCTGATATTCCGCGGCCAGTCGGTGAGCGCCGAAGATCTCGTGCGTCTGGTCAATCGTTTCGGCAAACCGGTGTCTTCATCCGGCCTGCACGAGCGCGACATGAAAGAGCGCGCCCAGAGCCAGGTGCTGAAGTTGCCGCCCGAAGTGACGATGGTGTCCAACATCAAGGAAAACGGCAAAGCGGTCGGCATTCTCGGCGACGGCGAAATCGTCTGGCACTCGGATTTTTCGTTCAAGGAGGCGCCGACCGCGGCGCGCATGCTGATCGCGAAAGAAATCCCGCCGCGGGAACTGGGCGGCAGCACGTTTTTCCTGAACTGCTATGCGGCTTACGATGCGCTCACCGCGGAGCAGAAGAAACGCTACGCGGGCAAGACCATCAAGCAGGGCAACATCGTCGATACGGCGATGAAACTGCGGCCGGGCGCTTCGCTCGAAGTCGATATTCGCACCGCCCCGGGCCCCAGCCACCCGATCATTTCCACGCATCCCGAGACGGGGGCCAACTCGCTGTTCCTCGGCCGCCGCCACAGTGCGTACGTGAACGGCCTGTCGCTCGAAGAGTCCGAGGCGATGCTGGACGAGCTGTGGGCGCACTGCACGCAGGAGCGCTTTGTGTACGAGCACAAGTGGTCGGTTGGCGACGTCGTCATCTGGGACAATCGCTGCACGGTGCACCGCCGCGATGCTTTCAGTTCCGACGCGCGCCGCGTCCTTTTTGCGGCGCAGGTGGAAGGGCACAAGCCCTATGAAGCGCCCGATGCACTGGCGCGCCCGGCGCATCCGCGCTCAGCTTTGAACTCATAAACGGAAGGCGACACGCCGTATGGATACGCATGACACTCACCACCATCACGGCAACCGGGTAGAAGACTTTCGCCTGATCACCGGCGCTGGCAAGTACGCATCCGACTGGAACCAGCCGGGGCAGCTCTACGGTTATTTTGTGCGCGCCGACCGTGCCCATGCCGACATCGTCGCGCTGAATACTGCGCCCGCGCTCAAGTTTCCGGGCGTGAAGCACATCTTTACCGGTGCCGATGCGATCAGCGCGGGCTATACCAAGGCGCCGCACGCGCTGACAATGCCCGGACGCAACGGCACCAAGGCGCGCACACCCGATCGCCCGGTGCTCGCCCACGGCAAAGTGCGTTTTGTCGGTGAAGCTATCGCGCTGGTGGTGGCCGATACCGCTGCCGCTGCGCAGGAAGCCGGCGAACTGGTCGAAGTCGAATACCGCGATCTGCCATGCACGGTGCAGCCCGAACATTCGCTGGAAGCCGGCGCGCCGCAATTGCACGACGACGTTCCCGGCAATCTCGCTTTCGAAGCCGAGGCCGGCGACGAGGCGACGGTCAGGGCTGCGTTCGCGCAGGCCGCCCATGTGACGAAGCTCAAAGTCGAATCCACGCGTGTTTCGCCCAGCCCGATGGAGCCGCGCGCCTGCCTGGTTGGCTACGACGCGGCTAGCGGCAATTACAATTTCAACGTGGTCATGCAGGGCGTCACCACGCTGCGCAAGCAGATTTCGCAGTACACCAACGTGCCGGAAGACCAATTGATCTTCGATACGCGCGACGTCGGCGGCGGTTTCGGCCAGCGCACGGTCGCTTACCCCGAATACTGCGCGCTCATGATAGCCGCCAAAACCCTCGGCAAACCGGTGAAGTGGGTGGCAACGCGCGTCGAATGTTTTCTGACCGACACGCACGGCCGCGCCAACATCATCAGCGGCGAACTGGCGCTCGACAAAGCCGGCAAGTTTCTCGGCATGCGCCTCGACTGGATCAACGACATGGGCGCATACCTGTCGCCGGCCGCCGTGGGGCATATTCGCAATACTTCGGTATGTATGACCGGCGTGTACCGCATACCGGCGCTGTATGCGACTTTCCGCGTGTCGCTTACCAACTGCACGCCGGTGGGGTCGTATCGCGGCGCCGGACGTCCCGATATCGCTTACGTGGTCGAACGCCTCGTCAACCAGGCCGCGGCCGAACTCAAGATGGATGCGGCGGAACTGCGGCGCTTGAATTTCATTCCGCCGGAAGCTTTCCCGTACAAGACGCCGACCGGTTCGGTTTACGAGATCGCGGACCTGCCGGGCCTCCTGAAAAAAGCGCTGAAGCTCAGCGACTGGAGCGGTTTTCCGCAACGCCGCAAGCAATCTGCCGCGGCCGGCAAACTGCGCGGTATCGGCATCTCGACGGTGATCGAGAACACGGGCGCCGGCAATGCAGACAAGGATGAAATCGAATTGCGTCTTGATGCGTACGGCATCGTCGAAGTGCACACGGTAACGAAGGCGCAGGGACACGGCCACGAGACCACGATGGCTGCGATCGTGGCGGACGCGCTGGGTGTGCCGCACGAACGCGTGAAAGTGGTGCAATGCGCGCCGGGCATCACGCTGCAGGGCAATCACGTCGGTGGTTCGCGCAGCGCGGTGGGCGCAGGCAGCGTGTGCTATCTCGCCGCGCAAAAGCTGATCGAAGAGGGCAAGGCACTGGCCGCGTTAGAGCTGAAGCTCGAGCCTTCGCAGATCGTCTACGCGGACGGCGAATTCCGTTCCACCGAATCAAAACGTGCCGTCAAACTCGCGGAACTCGCGAAGAAGAAGACCGTGAGCGTCATCGCTGAAGGCAAGTTTGGCTCCACCTTCCCCAACGGCTGCCACATTGTCGAAGTCGAAGTCGATCGCGAAACGGGGCTCACGCAGATCGTTTCGTACAGCGCGGTCGACGATTGCGGCGCAGTCATCAACCACGCGATCGTCGAGGGCCAGTTGCACGGCGGTGTGGTGCAGGGCGCGGGCCAGGTGTTCGGCGAACACATCATCTTCGACCGCGAATCCGGCCAGCCGCTGACCGCGAGCTTCATGGACTATTGCATGCCGCGCGCCGGGCTGGTGCCCAGCCTGCGCGGCGAAGAGCATCCGACGCCGAGCAAAATCAGTCCGCTCGGTGTCAAGGGAGTAGGCGAGTCTGGCTGCACGGCTTCGCTGCCGGTGCTCGTCGGCGCCGTCATCGACGCGCTGCGGCCGCTGGGCGTCACGCATCTCGACATGCCGCTGACGCCGTCGAAGCTGTGGCACGCCATGCAGGAAGCGCAAAAAGCTTAGCAGCGCGCCCGGCGCGGGCACGAAAAGGACGGTGATGGGGCAGCAGATCGAGCAGTTGGCGCAGTTTGTCGCGCAAATGCAGTTGGAGCAGATTCCGCAGGAGGTGCAGCAGCACGCGAAGCTTGTCGTGCTCGACACGCTGGGCGTCATCCTGGCGGGCTCCGCGCGCCCCGAAGTCAGTCAGCTGCGGGAAAAGCTGAACGCGACGGCCGGCACCGGCGCCACCGTGTTTGCGCGCGGCTGGCCGCATCACGATCCGCGCACTGCCGGATTCCTGAATACCGTCGCGGGCCGCGCCATCGAACTTGGCGAAGGCCATCGCTACGTGTCGTACCAGGGTGCGATGCAGATCCTGCCCGGCGTATTGGCGGTAGGAGAGTGCGCGCAGACCAGCGGGCGTGAAATGCTCGCGGCATTGATACTGGGTTACGACGTCGGCGCGCGCCTCGCGGCGGCAATGAAGTCGCGCCCGCTCGCGCACCAGAACGGGCAGGCGGCGTTGCTGGGAGCGGCCGCGGCAGGCGCGCGCATGCGCGGTTTGAACGCGGCCGACACCAGCCGCGCCATGCGCATTGCCACAACGCTGGTGCTGACGCCGAGCTATAACAATGCGATCAACGGCGCGACGACGCTGAACGTCGCTGGCGGCATGAGCGGTTTTGCCTGCAGCCTGGCGGCCGATCTCGCGCTTGCCGGCTTCACGGCGCAGGACGACGCCATCGAAGAAGCGTTAGGCAATCTGGTCGGCGACGGCTTCAAGCCGGCGGGCCTCACTGATGAACTCGGAACGCGTTGGGAAATCACGCGCGACTGGTTCCGTTTGCGCGCGTGCTGCAACCCGATTTACGCCGCGCTCGACGCGCTTGACGCGGCGCTGGCCGAGTTGAAACCGCGGCCCGACGACATCGAACGCATCGACGTGGCGACGTTCGCTTTCGCCGCTGCCATGCGCAATCCGGACCCGCCCAATTATTTTGCGTCGAAGTATTCGTTCCCGCACGCCGCGGCTGCGATCGTGATCAATGGCAACGCGGGTTACAACTCGCTCAACGACGAGGCGCTCAGGAATCCAGCCATCGCGGCGCTGCGTCACCGCGTGCACATGACGGAAGATCCCGCGCTGACCGCCAAGGTGCCGGCCCTCAAACCGGCGCGCGTGACGCTGACGCTGAAAGACGGGCGTAAAAGCACGCACGAGTGCGACACGCCGCGCGGCGATTGCCTCAACCCGTATTCGGCGCAGGAGATACGCGAAAAATTCCGCGAGCTCGCCGCACCCACGCTCACCCCGGCGGGCATCGCTGCAGTCGAACAGGCGGTCGCTCGCTGCGAGCAGTGGACGAGCGCGCGCGAGCTCGCCGATCTCTTGCGCCGTCACGGCCGCGAGTAAGGCGTGCATCACTACACCTGCGCGCAATGTAGAATTATTGAAATCTATTCTGAAGTTCAACTGCAGAATTGAGCCGCAGATAAACGCAGCTACGATTAGCGATGAGTGAAGAGTAATGAGTGAAGGGGAATGAGTGAAGGGTGAAGTTACGCAGGGCCCCTTGCCCATTCCTCATTACCAATTGAATTGTTTTCGATCTTATCTGTGTTCATCCCTATTAGGCCCAGCCCATCGATGCAGCGCTGAAGGTCGCCGGCTACAAACCGGATGCCCGCAGCAGCGGCCCCGAGGGCGGCAGCCAGCGATGGTGACGTTTCAGACCGGCGTCAGGATGTGAATCAGGCGGCTGGCGATCATTTCCTTGGTCTTTGCCGCGTAGGCGGCCATGTGGGGCGCCGCGGCGTGCGCCTTCAGCGCCTCCGGGCTTTCCCATTTTTCGATGACGAGGAAAGTGTCGGGGCCGTATTTTGTCTGAAACCCGGGGCCGTTTTCAAGATCGACGGCGGCGCCGTACTCGATACAGCCCTGTTCGGCCTTGACTGCCGGCACGTTGGCGCGAAACTCCTGCAGTATCGAATCGCGCATGCCGGGTTTGGCGGTGATGACGGCGACGACGTGAATCATGGCTGGTGCTCCTGATGGTTGAAATAAATAGAAGTTGTCTCAAAAACAGTTTGGAACCGCCGATAAATTCTTTTTAATACCTCCTTGAGGGGGGCGGATGAGCGCAGGTAAGCTCAAGGGATTTGACCTTGATTCTGGGAAAAGTCTGGAAATATATCGGCGTTTATCGGCGGTTGCTTGTCGGTATTGAATTTTGAGATGAATTCCAATGACGCTATCCTAGCACGCGCGCGTGGCCGGCCATCCCAAGACTGCGCGCAAAATGTTATTCTGCGTTTTCTCATCGCACGTTTCTTTCATGGAGTTCCGCCGCATGCCCGCCCGCACTTTTCCCGCCAAAGACAAGCTCAGCATCTGCTTCGCCCACGTCGCCTACCGCATGGGCCAGCAGTTCGCACTGCGCAATACCGGCATCAATTCGTTCGAGGTGCGCAGTCTCGACGAGCTCGAGAAGCGCATCGGCGAAGCCGACGTGCTGCTGGTGTCCGGTCTGTGGCGCAATGAATTCATCGCCAAGGCGCCGCGACTGGCCTTCATCCAGTCGATCAGCGCGGGGCTCGACCAGTACTCGCGCGAAGCGCTGAGTACTGCGGGCATACGGCTCGCCAGCGCGCAGGGCTCCAACGAGCGCGCGGTCGCCGAACATGCGATCGCGCTGATACTCGCGATGGCGCGGCAGATTCCGCAGGGGCGCGACAATCAAACGGCCGGCAAATGGCGCGGCATGATTTCGGAAATCGCCAAGCGCGAAGACGAGCTCGGCGGCAAAACGCTGGTGATCGTCGGCATGGGCCGCATCGGTTCGCGCCTCGCCACGCTCGCCAAGGCATTCGACATGCGCGTGATCGGCACCAAGCGCGATCCTTCGCGCGGCAAGGGCGCGGCCGATGAAGTTGTCGCGCAGGACAAGATGCTGAGTGTGTTGCCGCAGGCCGATTTTGTCGCGCTGACCTGCCCGCTGACGCCGGAGACCACCAATCTGATCGACGCGCGCGCACTGGCGGCGATGAAGCGTTCGGCCTACCTCATCAACGTTGCGCGCGGCCGCGTTGTTGACGAACCGGCGCTCGCCGCCGCCCTCGAGAAAGGCGTCATCGCGGGCGCCGCGGTCGATTGCGTGTGGGAAGAGCCGCTGCCGGAGGCCTCGGCGTTGTGGAAAGCGAAAAACATCCTGATCACGCCGCACACCGCCGGCGAGACCCAGCGCTACGAAGACAACGTGCTGGATCTTCTGATGGAAAACCTCGACCGCCTGTGGCGCGGGCAGGCCGAGCTCAAGAACGGGGTCGTCTGATACTGTCAGTCCAATCGCAGGGAGAATCCATGTCCATCGCAACACGTTTTTCCGGTTGCCTCGCATTCGCCGCGGCGCTGGTCATGTCCGCGGGCTGCCTGAACGCGGTCGCGCAGGATTACCCGAACAAGGCGATCCGATTCATCGTGCCGTATCCGCCGGGCGGCGCTTCCGACGTCGTGGCGCGGCTGATCGGCCAGAAAATGGGCGAGACCTGGAAGCAGCAGGTCATCATCGAAAACCGCACGGGCGCCAACGGCATCATCGCCATGTCGCACGTGGCGACATCCGCGCCCGACGGTTATACGCTTTTGATGAGCAACGTCGGGCCCAGCGCGATCAACCCGAGCATCTACAAGAAACTGCCGTACGACGCGATCAAGGATTTCACGCCGGTATCGCTGACCAACCTCGTGCCGCTGATGCTGGTCGTCAATTCCACGCTCGATGTGAATACCGTTGGCGAATTCCTGGCCCGCGCGAAAACTGCGCCGGCAGTATGGACATACGGCACCGGCGGCACCGGCACCGCCGGCCATCTTGCGATGGAGCTCTTCCTGATGAACGCCGGCATCAAGATGCAGGGTGTCAGCTACAAGGGCGACGGCCTGTCGTTGACCGACATCATCGGTGGCCAGATCACGACCATGTTCACCACCGTGGTTTCCGGCGCGCCGCACGTGCAGTCGGGGAGGCTGAAAGCGCTGGCGGTGACGACGCGGCAGAGGCTCGCGGCCTTGCCCAATTTGCCGACGATCGCAGAAGCAGCTGGCCAGCCGGGTTTCGAAGCGGTGTCGTGGGGCGGCGTAATGGTGCCGGCCAACACGCCGCGCGCGGTCGTCAACAAATTGAACGTGGAGATCAACCGCATCCTCAAACTGCCGGACTTCCGCGAGCAGCTCGTCAAGCTCGGTGCTGAAACCGTCGGCAACACGCCCGAGGAATTCCAGGCCTATCTGCAGGCCGAGACGGACAAATGGGCGCGTGTCGCGAAGACGGCCAATATCAGCGTTGACTAGAAGCGGTTGCAAAAACGGTTTGGAACCGCCGATAAACGCAGATGAACGCAGATAAGTTCAACGGATTTACGCCGGCTAGAGGGCGGCCCTGGATATTTAGCTGCGAATCTCCGGGGTTGGCCGTTTGTCTATTGAGTTTTTATCTGCGTACCCCTCAAGGGGGTATTGAAAAGAATGTATCGGCGGTTATCTGCGGCTGATTGTCGTATTTTTTTGTGCTGGGTTCCGGTCCGCAACCTACTCGGGCTTGATCGCCTGCGATTTGATGACGCTGGCCCAGCGCGCGATTTCCGCTTTGATATGGCGGTCGAGGTCTTCCGGCGTGCCGCCGCGCGGCTCGAAACCAAGGTTTGAAAATCTTTCCTTCGTTTCGGGCGCCTGCACCACGCGGTTGATCGCCTGATTGAGGCGGTCTACTACGGGCCGCGGCATGTTGGCCGGCCCGACGATACCGAACCAGTTCACGACCTCGAAGTCCTTGATGCCGCTTTCGGCGATGGTAGGCACCTCGGGCAGCAGCGGAGTGCGCGCGTTGGCGGCGACGCCGATCGCCTTGATCTTGTTGGTGCCCAGCATGTTCGCGATGGAGCCGAGCGCTGCGAACATGGTCGATACCTGGCCGCCGATCAAGCCGGTGAGCGAAAGATTGGCGCCCTGATAGGGGATGTGCACCATGTCGGTCTTGGTGCGCGCCTTGAAGAATTCCATGCCGAGGTGAGTGATGGCGCCGATGCCGGACGAGCCGTAGTTGATCTGGCCCGGACGCGCCTTGGCGAGCGCCACCAAATCCTTCGCGGAGCGCACCGGCATGGACGGGTGGATCACCAGCACCTGCGGCGACACCGCCATCAGCGTGATCATCGTGAAGTCCTTGATCGGATCGTACGGCGTCTTCGGCTGCAGCACTGGGTTGATCGCATTGGGTCCAGGGTTGGCGAGCAGCAGGGTATAACCGTCGGCCGGTGAGCGCACGACCTGTTCCGCGCCGAGCGCGCCGCCGGCGCCGCCGCGATTGTCGACGATGACTTGCTGGCCGAGCGGTTCTGCCAGGCGCTGGCTCACCACGCGCGCGATGATGTCATTGGCCCCACCCGGCGCGAACGGCACGACGATGCGTATGGTTTTAGCCGGAAAAGTTTGCGCGTGTCCCGCTGCGCTTACGATGCATAAGCATGATGCAGCGATGATGCGCAATGCCGTGTTGCAATCTTGTTTCATTTTTTTTCTGCCGATTTATCTTGTTGTGTGTTGCGTGATATAAAGCTAACACATAACAATCGCTTCTGGTTTGGGGAAATAATGAGCAAGGAGAAAAAGCCGTCGGGTCTGCAGGCGATGGCCACCGCGACTGCCGAAGACTACAAGCGCGATCCGACGCGCTGGGGCAGTGAAGAAGTTGCCGCGCATTTCGCGGGTTTCGAACACCTCGACGTGCGCACGAGCGGCGCCGTCATCCGCCTGCGTCATGGCGGCTCGGGGCCGCCTTTGCTGCTGGTGCACGGCAATCCGCAGAACCACACCTGCTGGTACAAGATCGCGGCGCGCCTGGCTAAAAACTTTCACGTGATACTGCCCGACCTGCGCGGCTACGGCGACAGTTCGCTGCCCGAGGCCGGCCCTGACAACGTCAACTTCAGTTTCCGCGCGATGTCACAGGACTTGCTGGAGATCATGGACCAGCTCGGCTATGAAAAATTCTTCGTGGCGGGGCACGACCGCGGCGGGCGCACCGTGCACCGCATGTGCATGGACCATCCCGGGCGCATCCTCAAGGTGTGCCTGATGGACATCATTCCGAATCACTACGTATGGACGAATATCACCAAGGCGTGGGCAGTTGGCACCTGGCACTGGTCGTTCATGGCCCAGCCAGAGCCCTTCCCCGAGCGCCTGATCAGTGCGGTGCCGGCGGAATTCTTCCTGAAGAGCCGCATGGTGATACGCGGCGGCACCGGCCTCGGCTTCCTCACGGACGGAGCGCTCGCCGAGTACGTGCGCTGCTACACGCTGAAGACCATCACCGGCTCGTGCCGCGATTACCGCGCGACGGCGACCTGCGACTTCACAATGGACACTGCGGACAAGGACAAGAAGCTCGCCATGCCGCTTATGCTGCTGTGGGGGGCGCGCGGCCACTCGCCGGAGCGCGCGCAGGAGTTTCTGAACATCTGGAAAAATTACGCGACCAACATCGTGCAATGGGAACCGCTGCCCGCCGGGCATTACATGCAGGAAGAAATGCCCGACAACATCTACGATCACTACATAAAGTTTTTTGCCGCCTGATCAGGCGCATTACCGGAGGAACGAATCATGGCAACTCAGTTCAAGCTGTGCAGTTTCAAGACCTGCCCGTGGGTGCAACGCGCCGCCATCGTGCTGCGCGCCAAGAACGTGGCTTACGACATTACCTATATCAATCGCGACAAGCGCCCCGACTGGTTCCTCGCGGTCTCGCCGCACTCCAAAGTGCCGGTCCTGCTGGTGAACGACAAGGAAGCGCTGTTCGAATCCAGCGCAATTGCGGAGTATCTCGACGAAACAGCGGCGCCGCGGCTGCATCCGGAAGACCCGCTTGCAAGGGCGCGCAACCGCGCATGGACGGATTACGTGAGCACGTTTGCGAGCGCGATTTCGAACACCGCCTACTCGGACTCGGAAGAGGAGTTCGCCGCGCGGTCCGCAAAAATGACCGAGCCGTTCTCGAAGCTGAACGATGCGCTGGCCAAGCGCGGCAATGCCGGGCCGTTTTTCAACGGGCCGAAGTTTTCGCTCGTCGATGCGGCTTACGCGCCTTTCCTGCAGCGCTACACCTTCATGGACCGCATCAAGCCGCTCGGCATCCTCGAAAAATTTCCGCACCTGACGGCCTGGCGCGATGCCTTGCTGGCGGCGCCGGCGGTGAAGGCCTCGACCGTTCCCAACATCGAAGCGGTCTGGCAGGAAGGCCTGATCACGCGCCAGCGCTGGCTGAAGAAGTACGTGTCGGAAAGCGTGCTCGGCGCCGACGCAGCCGCCTGATAAGCGGGTAAACCTGTCCGGAGCCGGCGCTCCGGACATGTGTCGAACTCAGGCGAAGCGGCGGAACCCGAAATCGGTGTCGGTCTCTGTCGCGTTGACGAGATCGACTTCCCAGCTCAGGTATTTGTTGATTTCTGCTTCTACGTTCGTCGTGTGGTCCATCGCGCGATAGCGCACGTCATCTGCAGGGCCGGTGAGATGCGTGGAGCCTTTTTCCATCGCGTATCCCGCGGCACGCCACGCGCCCGTCCCGCCGTGCAGAACTTTAACCGGTCTGGATGTCAGTTTTGCCGCATCTATCGCCGCGAGAGAGGCAAGCCGCTCGTCAGCGGCGGTGAAAACGATCAGGCCCTCTCCCGGAATCACTTTGAGGTTCTCACTCAAGCGTGAACGCACGACCTGCCACGCGCCGGGGATATGCCCTTCGGGATAGCGCAGGGTGCTTGCCAGATCGGCCACTGCGGCCTGCTTTGCATCCAGCAGGCCTTTCAGTTCCTGCGCGGAAACGGTCGCAGGCTTGGCGCCGTCGAGGCCGTAGACGGCAACCGGCGTGGGGCCGCACTCCAGGGTCACGCCCTCGAGTGCGCCGTTCATGACATAGACGTCCTGCCAGCCCATTTGCAGCAGCCAGGCCGCGGTGGTTGTCGCGCGCACCGCATTGTCATCGATCAGCACGGCGATCGAGCGGCGCACGCCGAGATAAGCATCCGTCGATTGCACCAGTTGGCCGCCGGGCGCCGATACCGAACCGGGAAGATGTCCGGCGATAAATTCATCGGGCGAGCGCACGTCGATCAGATAAACCGTGCGTTCTTTATCCGCCTGGAAAGCCTGTAGCTGGTTTTTATCTATCGTGCGCACGCCGAATCGCTGCGCGACATTTTTGGCGGCGGCTTTCGCCAGCTCAGCGCCGGCTGCGGAAGGCATGGGCGCGTGCGCGGTCATGCCGTGTTCGAGTTTATGTCCGGCCAGATGCCAGCCCTGCGTACCGTCTTTCATCGCATAGACGCGGTTTGCAAGCCCTGCATTGATCAGCGCCTGCGCGCCGATGATGCTGCGCGTGCGCCCACCGCAGTTTACGACGACGGTCGTCTTTTCCGACTGCACGAGGCCCGGTACGCGATAGACCAGTTCCGCGCTCGGGCAGTCGATTGCGCCGGGAATGCTGCCGCGTGCAAATTCTTCGAGCGGGCGGCTGTCGAATATCACCATGTCGCGCTTTTCCTTCTGCCATGCGGCGAGTTCGTCCGGTGTGACTTCAGGCGTGTGATCGTGATGAAAGATGTATTCACCGAATGTTTTGCTCGGGACATAAACGCCGGTGTACAGCCGGTAGCCGGCGGCGGCCCAGGCGGCGGTGCCACCTTCGAGCAGCATGACGTTCGTGTAACCAAACCCGCTCAGCCATGTTGCGGCGATTTGTGCCAGCCCCTCGTTAGCGTCGCAGACCACCACTCGCACCGACTTGCGCGGCAGCAAAGCAGCGACGCGCATCTCGAGATGGCTCAATGGCATGCTGGATGCGAGCAGCAGATGACCGTCGCGCGAGAAGACGCCTTCTTCACGCGCATCGAGTACGGCGATTTCCTTGCCGTCGTCGAGCATGCGGCGCAGGTCGGCTGGTTTTATCGAGGTGACAGGCATGGCAATACTTTCGGAAAATAGAGAACGGCGGATTTTACCCGACAGGACTCAGGGTAATGTCGAACGGCCAGGCAAAAAACGCCGGCCAGCCTGCAGCGACGCGTTACTCTGCCCGCAACCCCAGCTTCTGCACGACCGCGGCCCAGCGCACGATATCGGCCGCCAGCACGCGCGCGAATTCGTCCGGCGTGCTCGACCTGGCATCCAGACCCTGGCTCGCGAGCTTCTCACGCGTGTCGGGTTGCGCAAGTATCGCGACGATCTCCGCGTTAAGCCGCTGCACGATTTCGGGCGGCATGCGCGCAGGCCCGACAAAACCGTACCACAGGCCCGCTTCATAGCCGGGCACGCCTGATTCCGCGACGGTGGGAAGGTCCGGCATGGCAGGCGAGCGCTGCGCGCCGGTCGTCGCCAGCGCGCGCAGGCGGCCGGTGCGCACATGCGGAATCACCGACAGGCTGGTGCCGAAAGTCATCGAGACCTGGCCGCCCATCAGATCGGAGACCGCGAGCGACATGCCTTTGTACGGGATGTGCTCCATCTTCGTTCCCGTCATGGTGTCGAACAATGCGCCGGCGAGATGTCCCGACGCGCCTATGCCAGACGAGACGTAGGTGAGCTGGCCGGGGCGCGATTTGGCCAGCGCGATCAGGTCCCTGACGTTTTTGAGCGGCAGCGAGGGATGCACGGCCAGCACCAGCGGGCCGGAGCCGGCAAGCGTGATGGGCGTGAAATCCTTGAGCGAATCGAACGGCAGTTTTTTGTACATGCTCGCGTTGACCGTATGACCGCTGGGAATCAGCGTGAACGTATAGCCATCCGGCGCCGCGCGCGCTACTGCCTCGGTGCCCACGATGCCGTTGGCGCCGACCCTGTTTTCGACGATGACCTGCTGCTTCAGGCGCTCGGTCAACTGCTGGGCAACGAGCCGGCAGATCACTTCGTTGCCGCCGCCCGGCGCGAATATCGAGATGATGCGGACAGGTTTCGACGGGTACGCCGGTTGCGCGAAGGCAGGCGTGGCCAGCGCCGCGCAAGCCAGCATCGCAGCTGTTCTCGTTTTGAGCATCGGAAATACTCCTCGCTTAGCGGTGGTCACTCGGGCTTGATGTTCGCCGCCTTGACGACTTTCTGCCAGCGTTCGATATCGGTCTTGAGCGCGTCGCGAAATTCCGCGGGCGGGCCGCCAGCGGGGTCTATGCCTGCAATGGCGAGGCGTTCTTTCATGTCCGCGGTGCGCAATAATTTTGCCACCTCGGTGTTCCATAAGGTCACGACTTCCTTCGGCAATCCGCGCGGTCCCCAGATGCCGTATAGCAGCGGCGCGTAATAGCCCGGCACCGTGTCCGCAATCGGCGGCACGTCGGGGAAAGCGCTGGTACGGGTCTTCGAAGTCACGCCGATTGCGCGCAGCTTGCCGGATTTCGCGTGCGGAGCGGTGGACGGCGTGCTGCCGAAGATGACCTGCACCTGCCCGCCGAGCGCATCCGTCAATGCGGGACCCGTGCCTTTGTACGGGATATGCGTAAAGCGTACTCCGGCCATGAGCTCGAACAACGCGGTGATCAGGTGGGAGAAACCGCCGGTGCCGCCGCTGCCGTAATTGAGCTTGCCCGGGTTTGCCTTGGCGTAATCGATCAACTCCTTTACGCTTTTGATCGGCACGCCGGGGTGCACGACCGCCAGCGAGCTTGCTTCGCCGGCCATCACCACCGGTGTGATGTCGTTGACCGGATCGTACGGCGGCTTGATGAGCGCGACGCCGGTCGTGTAGGCGCCCGAAACGAAAGCGAGCGTGTAGCCGTCGGGGACCGCGCGCACCGCCATTTCCGAGCCGATCGCCCCGCCCGCGCCCGCGCGGTTGTCCACCACGACGGACTGCACGAAGACTTCCGACATTTTCTGGGCGACGATCCGCGCCACGATGTCAGCGCCGCCGCCGGGCGCGTAAGGCACGATGATGCGCACCGGTTTGAGCGGATACTTCGCCGGTTGCGCGAGGGCGGCGGTCGCGGCGCATTGCAATATCAATGCCGCGGCCAAAATCGAATTCGATGGTGTGCGCATGGCTTTAGAGTACCGAGCGCACGAGACCGCCATCGACGCGGATGGTGGTGCCGGTGATATAACTTGCCTTGCCCGAGGCGAGGAAGGCCACCAGGTTCGCCAGTTCCTTCGGGTCGCCGATGCGGCCGATGGAAGTCTCTTCCGCGCGCTGGGCGAGGGCGGCTTCCAGCGTAATGCCCAGTTCCTTGGCGCGCGCCGTCACGTTGCCGAGCATGCGTTCGCTCAGGAGCGAGCCGGGACACACGTTGTTGACGAGTATGCCGTCACGGCCGATTTCATCGGCCAGGCTTTTGGCGAACGCCACCACGCCCGCGCGCGTCGCGCCGGAAAGCGCGAGGTTGGGAATCGGCTGATACACCGTGCTCGCCAGAATATTGATGATGCGGCCGCCCTTTTGTTTTTTCAAATGCGGAATCGCTTCGCGCGACATGCGCACAAAGTAGAGCAGCGAGCGCTGCACCGCGACCTCCCACTGTTCTTCGGTTGCGCTGAATGATTTCGCTAAAGGCGGGCCGCCGGAATTGTTCACCAGTATGTCGATCTGCCCGTGACACTTGATAGTGGCCGCGATCAGCGCCTGTATGGTCGCGTGCTGCTCGAGGTCGCCGGCAAACGCGAATACGTCAGTGCCGGTCTTGTCGCGTATCTCCTGCGCGGCGCGATCGAGGTCGGCCGCGGTGCGGCTGCACATGACGACTTTCGCGCCTTCCCCGGCCAGCACTTCCGCGCACGCGCGCCCCAGGCCCTTGCTGGCGCCGCCGACGATCGCGACTTTGCCTTTCAGTTCCAGATCCATGGTTGTTCCTCCTTCTTGGAGCCGCCATGTTAGCGCAGGAGTTGGGAAGGGTTTCCGGAAACCTTGCGTTAGATGGTCTCGGTCGGCGATAGGGCTCGGGGCTATTACCAAACCATGGTTTGGTCGTGGGATATTCCAGCTTGGTATATGTTGGTTAGTTAATACGGTTCTTAAGAATTCTTATCTAACAAGGCTGTTTGCTGTTAATTGACAGTTAATAGCCGAGTTACCTATTAAGCGTTGCCATTGCTTCTATTCACTAAAGTGAGCTGATGTCTGTATTTTCTGGGTTAATTAAGCATATGGTTAATAAGGGATATCATTATTAATCGTTCATTTTATGTTGACGTTCACGTTACGTGAACGGTCGATTATAATGAACAGTAAGTCAACTATGTTCACTTATAAACGTTGTTCACGTTACGTGAACGTGATGATAAACTGAACAAAACTGCTGAGAATGCAATTATGGCTACTACAACGCTAATCAATGACGAGCGCCATCTCTTGGGTGAACTCGGCCGCGCGCTGCACGCCCTGGAACGAACAGCGGGCGTAAAAGGTCGCGTTATCACGCTTGAACCCAAACTGGGAAAAGGCTATTTACCCGACGCCCTGATCGACATCCACGTCGAAGGAAAAAAACACCGCTATGCCGTGGAGGCAAAAACACGGGTAGACAGGCTGGCAACGCTCGGCCATGTGAAAGCTCAACTCAATCAGTTAGGCGAGCGGGGATTGTTGTTTGCACCCTATATAACTCCTGCACTAGCCAAACAGTGTCGACAACTGGATTTAGCTTTTCTCGACATTGCAGGGAATGTATATCTCAATCAACCTGGCTTGCATGTATTCATAACCGGAGAAAAACCCGAGGGACTTGCAACCACGATAATGGGCCCGCGGGGTGCAGGTACACCAACCGCACTTCGAGTCATCTTTACCTTATTGTGCAATCCAGACCTCCTCAACGCTCCTTATCGAACCATCCGTGCTGCAGCTAACGTTGCCCTTGGTGCAGTCGGCTGGGTGTTTGTCGACCTGGAAAAACGTGGCTTCGTAGCAGGGAAACAAGGAAATCGTCGTTTCCTCGAGCCGATACGTCTGTTCGAAGAATGGGTCACGAACTATCCCGTCAAGCTCCGCCCAAAGCTGCACCCCCGCCGTTTTCGCGCGGAGAACCCAGAGTGGTGGAAAACTGCAAACCTCACCGGTCTGCGGGCGTACTGGGGTGGCGAAATCGCAGCTCACCGATTGACAAATCATCTCAAGCCAGCGACATGCACTCTCTATATAGAGCCTGACCAGAACGATACAGAGCCCACACGGGAGCTCGCCAAACTTGCAGCGGCGAACCGCCTGCGCGCTGATTTGCAAGGCGATATCGAAATTCTCGATGTTTTCTGGAATTTACCACCCGATCCAAAGCACCCTGATGTTGTACCGCCAATACTTGCTTACGCAGACTTGGTAGCAACGATAGACCCGCGCAACCTCGAAGTGGCCAAACTAATTCGCGAGCAATTCATCGATGATGCTCTCCGTAAAGCCTGATCGTCCGGTCGACCCGTTGACCCTCGCGGTAATACGTGAAGCAGAAGCATTGATACGCGAGGTTGGGCTCAGTTATTTTCTTTGCGGCGCGATGGCGCGAGATATCCTCTTGCGGCACGTCTATGGCATTGAAACTGGCGCCGCGACGGTAGATGTCGATTTTGGAGTGGCGGTCAAGTATTGGGAACAATTCGAGAAGATTAAGGTCCAGTTGATCGCAACCGGAAGGTTTGAAGCTGCGAATAAAATGTCTCAGCGTCTTTATTACAAGACAAATGCCACAAGCAAAGGATATCCGTTAGACATTATTCCTTTCGGTGGCGTTGAAATGCCCGCAAACACAATTGTGTGGCCGCCAGATAAAAATGAAATGATGAATGTCATTGGTTATGCGGAAGCTCTCGCCAATATTGTTCAGATAGAGATCGCAAAGGAATTCGTCATTCCGGTTATTTCATTGCCAGGTCTCGCATTGCTGAAGCTCTTCGCATGGACAGATCGAGGCAATAGCAACCCGAAAGACGCTCTGGACCTGGTAACCCTGCTGCGCACTTACCATGACGCCGGCAATCAAGATCGTCTTTATGGTGACGAACTCAGCTTGCTCGAAGCTGCCGGCTTTGACCCGACCCGCGCCAGCCCTCAACTTCTTGGAAAAGACGTGCGCAGTATTGCCAAATCCGCAACGCTCACGCAAGCTCTTGCCGTCCTCAACAATCCAAAGCAGACCGATCGACTTGTCACACACATGGCCCCTGGACTCCGACACGCTGATGACCCTATTGCAGAAGCCGAGCACTTGCTGAAACAATTCAAAGCCGGCTTGACCGGATAGAGCGTAAATTGGCTAATCCCCGCCTATGACCGAAAACCAGAACCCCGAGCCTGTTAACCAACCAGAACCAGATGTACTGGCAGAAGAGATCATCGAAAATCTGGAGGCAGGGCTAAACAGCTTTAAGGCAATTGCCGCCGCATTGTCGTGAAAGCAATGTAATCATCGACCATCAACCGGGGACGGACCATGCGAGCAGCAATCCGGCCCGCGCTTATTTTCAAACCGCTGCTTTGCGCAGCCGCAGCGCGTTGCCGATCACCGACACGGAACTCAGGCTCATCGCGGCGCTGGCGATCATCGGGCTCAGCAGAATGCCGAAGAACGGATACAGTATGCCCATCGCGACGGGCACCCCGAGGAAGTTGTAGATAAAAGCGAAAAACAGGTTCTGGCGGATATTCTTCATCGTGCTCTGACTTAAGAGCCGCGCTTTGGCGATGCCGCGCAAATCGCCTTTCACGAGGACCACGCGGGCGCTGTTCATCGCCACATCCGTGCCGGTGCCCATTGCAATGCCGACGTTCGCGGCGGCGAGCGCTGGGGCGTCGTTGACCCCGTCGCCGGCCATGGCGACGATCCTGCCCTGCTTTTGCAGCGCCTGCACTACCTTGAATTTGTCTTCCGGCATGACCCCGGCTTTTACCTCATCCAGCCCCAGTTGCTTGGCCACTGCCGCCGCGGTCGTGGCGTTGTCACCGGTGAGCACGACGATGCGCAGGCCGGATGCGCGGAGTTGGGCAATCGCTTCAAGCGTGGTTGACTTGATCGGATCGGCGACGCTGATAAGGCCGGCCAGCCGGTTGTCGATGCCGACGAACATCACGGTCTGGCCGAGCTCGCGCAGGCGCTCGGCTTCTGTCTCGATGGATGCGATGTCGATGCCGGCATCCTTCATCAGCGGAAGATTGCCCAGCAGGGCCAGTTTGCCGTCGATATGGCCGCGCACGCCTTTGCCCGTTACCGATTCGAATTGCTCGACCGGCGGCAGAACTGCCTTTTGTTCCCGGGCGAAATCCACGATGGCCTGTGCCAACGGATGCTCGCTCATTTTCTCAAGTGCTGCGGCATGCGTGAGCACTGCGGCTTCGGTGAAGCCCGCAGCGGCAACCACCTTTTGCACCTTGGGCGCGCCTTCAGTGAGCGTGCCGGTCTTGTCCACCACCAGAGTGTCGACTTTCTCCATAAGCTCGAGTGCCTCGGCGTCCTTGATCAGCACGCCTTCGCGCGCGCCGCGACCGATGCCGACCATGATCGAAATCGGCGTGGCAAGTCCCAGCGCGCAGGGACATGCGATGATGAGCACGGAGACGGCGACGACCAGCGCATTGGCCAGCGCCGGCGCTGGCCCGACCAGCGCCCATACAGCGAAGGCAATCGCCGCCGACGCGATGACCCCGGGAACGAACCAGCCCGAGACCTTATCCGCCAGTTTCTGAATCGGCGCACGCGAGCGGCTCGCTTCATTCACCATGTGCACGATTTGCGAAAGCAAGGTATCGGCGCCGACTTTCTCGGCGCGCATCAGGAACGAGCCGAGCTGGTTGACGGTGCCCGCCGTCACCTTGCTGCCCGGTTCCTTTGCGGCCGGGATCGGCTCGCCGGTTAGCATGGACTCGTCAATATTCGACCTGCCTTCGGTGACTGCGCCGTCCACCGGCACCTTGGTACCCGCCTTTACGCGCAGAATGTCCCCGGCATGAACATCGGCGAGCGGGACTTCTTCCTCGCTGCCTGCGGAATTCACGCGTATCGCCGTGTTCGGTGCGAGCGCAAGCAACGACTTGATCGCGCTGTTGGTTTGCGATCTGGCGCGCAGTTCCAGCACCTGCCCCATCAGCACGAGGGTGACGATGACGGCGGCAGCTTCGAAGTACAGCGGCACCATGCCGTTCATCTTGAACGCCTCCGGCAACAGCGCGGGAAACAGCAGGCCAGCGAGGCTGAACAAATACGCGGCGCCCGTGCCGATCCCGATCAGGCTGAACATGTTGAGGTTCCATGTTTTGAACGACGCCCACGCGCGCACGAAAAACGGCCAGCCGCCCCACAGCACGACGGGCGTCGCCAGCACGGCTTGCCCCCAGTTAAACGCGTTCGCGCTCAGCAGATGATGCAGGTCGAGACCTACAAACTCACCCATGGTGATCACAAGCAGGGGCAGCGACAGCACGGCGCTGATCCAGAAGCGCCGTGTCATGTCGTCGAGTTCGGAAGTGTCTTCTGTGGCTGTGGCCAGCAATGGTTCGAGCGCCATTCCGCAGATGGGGCAGGTGCCCGGGCCCACCTGACGTATTTCCGGATGCATAGGGCAGGTGTAAATGGCGCCTGGCGCCGCCGCGTCCACGCTCGCGGCGGGCGCTTTCGCGGCATGGTGATGCAGGTGAGAGGGCGGCTTGGTGCCAGCGGCGCCGTGCCCGCCGACGTAGCCGGCCGGATTGGCGTCGAATTTCTTCTTGCAACCGGCGCAGCAGAAGAAATACTTGATGCCAGAGAATTCGCTGCTCGGTTTCCCGGCCTGCTCGTTGACCTGCATGCCACACACCGGATCAGTTGCCATTGCTTTGCCTCGATTCATCTATGTTTAATCGTCATCACGCGAGAACCGGGAATATCGGTCCTGGATTTCAAAAATACCCATGCCCGCCAGCATGGCAAGCGTAAAGATCAGGGGCTTGCTGCCGCCTGTTGCCAGCGACGCCACGGCCGGACCGGGACAGTACCCGGCCAGACCCCAGCCAACACCGAACACCAGTGCGCCAAAGACCAGCCGCCGGTCAATGGACCGTGCAGGTGCCGGACTCATGGCCCCCCCCAGAATTGCCTGTTGACGCGTCGCGGCATAGCGAAAGGCAAATATGCCGACCAGAATCGCACCACCCATGACAAAAGCCAGCGACGGATCCCACTTGCCGCCGAGGTCGAGAAAACCGATCACCTTCGATGGATCGGTCATACCTGAAACAATCAAGCCAAGTCCGAATACCAGGCCGCTGAACATTGCCATCACTAATTGCACGATGCTCTCCTTAACCAATCAGATGACGCATGATGAACACCGTGACAAAGCCGGCCAGCATGAACGAGGCGGTAGCGATCATGGAGCGCGGCGAGAGTCGGGACAGCCCGCAAACACCATGCCCACTGGTGCAGCCAGAGCCATAACGGGTACCGGCACCCACCAGCAGACCCGCCACGATAAGCGTGGTGACATTGGCGTCGACGTGCACTGGGGGTAAACGGGCGGCAAGCCCATAGACGACCGGCGCACCCAGCAAACCCGCTACGAACGCAATCCGCCAGCCGATATCGCCGGCAGCGGGCCGCAATAATCCGCCGATGATGCCGCTGATACCGGCAATCCTTCCGTTGAACAGCAGGAACATTGCCGCGGCGACGCCGATCAACAACCCACCTGCCAGGGATGACCATGGCGTGAAGTGTTCAATATCAATCATCATTCTCTCCTCGGTGATGGTGTGCCGTCGGATGACTGGAGATATTCACCGCAGTCCATTCGGCAACAACAGGCTGCGGCGGCGGCGCAATACTTCCACTGCGGTCAGACAGAGCGCGAGCCACGCAGTGCCTGCCGCCATTGCGCCCATGACGTCGCTCAGGTAATGCGCGCCGAGAGACATCCGGCTCAGCGCGACCGCGAGAACGAGTGAAATCGTCGATGCCAATGTGAAAAAGCGCCAACGCCAGGCCGCGATTCTCCAGATGAGAAAAACCGCGACGTAACCGTAGATTATTGTCGCCATCATGGTGTGCCCGCTGGGAAAGCTTGGGTCGGTCAGTGCCATCAGCGGATTTGCCCATCCAGGCCGCGCTCTGCCGAACAAATTCTTCAACAACAGGTTGAGGAGCATGCCGCCGGCAACGGCCAACACCAGTCCCAACAGCCCGTGCCACTGCCGCTTCCATAGCAAAAGGCAGCCCATGAGCGCGGACAGGATGCAGACTGTCTCTGTTGACCCAATCACCGACGCCAATTGCATTGCCTTGGTGAAAGCCGGATTCGAGCGCAAACGAAACCATTCCGAGATGAACGCGTCGACGAGGACAAGCGGGTCGCCCGTGATCATGTCTTCGGAGATGCCGCCGAAAATCCACACCGCTCCGACCAGAAACACGGTGCCAATGGTGAGATACAGACCAAACAAGCCTTCCGGT
Organism: Betaproteobacteria bacterium; assembly: GCA_947474275.1. Taxonomy (GTDB): domain Bacteria; phylum Pseudomonadota; class Gammaproteobacteria; order Burkholderiales; family SG8-41; genus PALSA-1004. The sequence continues at coordinate 13,929 of CANJHY010000022.1, read as the reverse complement.
GACAGGCGTGCCTGTACGAACAAAAGCTGCCGGGGAAATCGAAGTTGCAGGAAGTGCCTGATTTGAGAGACGAGCATGTTTCAAGTTTAGTCTTCGACAATTGCTATTGTAGATTCTGCGTTGCGCCGGTCGAACCGCCCCGGCCCCAGCATTCGGTAAGCCCACACCGTCAATGGCGGCAAGAGCAGCCACTGGAGCCGTGGAGCAAGACCGATACCGACAAGCAGCGGCATGCTTGGCGAGCAGCCCCAGTTGCCGGCGCGATAGACGTTGTACCATTCGCTCCAAGCGGAAAAATCCAGCGCACTACTTTAACCATAGTTTGTACACGTAATGGCCATACCGGCACTGTACGCTGCCGAACATAAATTTATTGCTTTCTGCTCCATACCAGGCATCCCTGGTTGGCGCTTTGGCAAGATAAACGGCTGACCGCATGCGGACTTGATTTGGATCAAACATTGCGCGGCAACATGCGAGCGCTGAGGATGATTTGAGCGAAATGCGGCGGCCGGCGTAAACGCGACCGGCAGCATGGAGATTTTTTGCAGTCCGCTGCCAGAGTTTTACTTTGCAGCTTCAAGTTGCATAACCGTGTAAGCACCGTTGACCTTGTCGGCGGCGAAGTTGATCTTGTCGCCGGCCTTAAGCTGGTCGAGCATCGCGGCATCCTTGACCTGAAACACCATGGTCATGGCCGGCATGTCGAGGCTTTTGATCGGGGCGTGTTTGATGGTGATTTTTTTCGTATCTTTATCGACTTTGCGGATTTCGCCTTCCGTCAGCGCGGCACCGGTCGCTGCCGTGGCATCGGTTTTCTTATGGTGGGCATCATCCGCATAGACGGCATGTGACAGGGTCAGACCCATCGCGGCTGCAAAAATCAGGGCTCGAACTTTCATGGTGTTTTTCCTTTGGGGTTGGGGTTGCGTAGCGAGGCTAAAGTGTTGAGGCTGCTTACGGGTTGGTGCCGGCTTTGGTGACGGTGATTTTTCCGACCATGCCCGCCTGGTAGTGCCCCGCGATCAGGCAGGCGAAGTCGAAATTGCCGGCGCGGTTGAATGTCCAGATGATCTCGCCGGTCTTGCCCGGGCCTACGTGCGCCATGTACGGTTCGTCGTGCTCCATGCCCGGGAACTTCACCATCAGGGCGGCGTGCTCTTCGAGTTCTTTTTTGGTGCCTATGACCATCTCGTGCATGACTTTGCCGTTGTTCTTCATGACCAGCTTGATGGTGTCGCCTTCTTTTACCTCGATCTTGTCCGGCGTAAAGCGCATGTTGTCGGTCATGGTCAGGGTGATGGTGCGTTTGACCGCCCTGGCGTCACCGGCGATGCCCCACGCTTTCTGCTCTTTCTTGACCGCGGTTTTCGCGGCCTTGTCTTTTTCGTCACCATGCGCGAGTGCAAGTGTGCCGGTGGCTGACAATGTGGCAACCATCAACAGAGAAAATATCGTTTTCATAAGTCAGGCCCTTTCGAGAAGCTGTAGCGATCAATGGCCGGAATGACCGGCGGGTTTGCGAATTTTTACTTCCGCGTTGGCGGGTTTGGCGCCGGATATTGTTTGGACCGGCATCGACTGCCCGCCTTCGGATTTAAAGCGTTGCGGTTCCGCGAGCGGCCCGGTCCATTCAAAGGCCTGCGTTCCGGCGGGCTGTTTGTACCACCCGGGGTCCTGGTAGTCGCCCGGCTTTTGCTCCCTGCGCACCTTGAGAGTTGTGAACATGCCGCCCATCTCGACCCCGCCATAAGGCCCCTGGCCGGTCATCATCGGCAGCGTGTTGTCCGGCAGCGGCATTTCCATTTCTCCCATGTCGGCCATGCCGCGCTCGCCCATCACCATGTAGTCGGGTATCAGCGAGGTGATCTTTTTCGCGATGCCGCGATGATCAACGCCTATCATGGTCGGCACGTTGTGACCCATGGCGTTCATGGTGTGGTGGCTCTTGTGGCAGTGGAATGCCCAATCGCCTTCCTCGTCGGCGAGGAATTCGATTTGTCGCATCTGGCCTACGGCGACGTCGGTGGTCACTTCGTACCAGCGGGTGCTCTTGGGCGTCGGCCCGCCATCGGTGCCGGTGACCAGGAATTCGTGACCGTGCAAATGAATCGGGTGGTTGGTCATCGTCAGGTTGCCGATGCGGATGCGCACCTTGTCTCCGAAGCGGCAATTGAGTGAGTCGATGCCCGGAAATGCACGGCTGTTCCACGTCCACAGGTTAAAGTCGAGCATGGTGTTGATCTTCGGCGTATAGCTGCCGGGATCGATGTCGTAGGCATTGAGCAGGAAGCAGAAATCGCGGTTCACGTCGTCAATCAGCGCATGCTTCGCTTTGGGATGCGTGACCCAGAAGCCCATCATGCCCATTGCCATCTGCGTCATTTCGTCGGCATGGGGGTGATACATGAAGGTTCCCGGCCGGCGCGCGACAAATTCGTAGACGTAAGTCTTGCCAACGGGAATCTGCTTCTGATTGAGCCCGCCCACGCCATCCATGCCATTGGGCAGACGCTGACCATGCCAATGGATCGTGGTGTGCTCGGGCAGCCGGTTGGTGACGAAAAGCCGCACGCGGTCGCCTTCGACCACCTCTATCGTCGGCCCGGGCGACTGCCCGTTGTAGCCCCACAAATGCGCCTTCATGCCGGGCGCTATTTCGCGCACCACGGGTTCGGCCACCAGGTGAAATTCCTTGACGTCGTTGTTCATGCGCCATGGCAGCGTCCAGCCATTGAGCGTTACTACCGGATTGTAGGGGCGGCCAGTAGCGGGAATCAGCGGCGGTTGTGTACTCGGTTTATCCATCGTCACGGGCTCAGGCAACGCGGCCATTGCAACCTTGCTTACGGCTGCCGCGGCAACGGCGGCGCCGGCCACGCCTCTGACGAAATCACGTCGGGAAATCATTTTGGTGTCCTTATTCAATTAATGGCCGGCGCCGCCTGCGGCGGACGCGGCGGCTCGGGGGGCGATGCTCATCGAAGGTTGGCCTATCATTGCCATCTGCAAATCGCTTTGGGCAAGCCAGAAGTCGCGCAGGGCTTCAATGTAACTATTCACACTGGCAATCTGCGAGCGGGCGTCGGCAAGCAGATCGAACACGCCGATCAGCATGCCGTTGTAGCGCAGAAGATTTTCGTCGGCGATGCGTTTCCTGATGGGCACGACTTCATCACGGTAATGCCGGGCAATGTCGTAGCTGCTGCGGTATCCGAGATAAGCCTGACGCACCTCGGAGCGCGCATTGACGGCAGTTTCTGCGACGCGATTGACAGCTTGCATATAAATTGATTCCGCTCTTGCAATACGCGCTCCGCTCCAGTCGAACAGCGGTATCTCGAAACTGATTTCGTATCCGCGCTGCGTGGGTTCTTCATTCGACGAATTGCGCACCAGCCCCAGTTCCAGGACGTTGATGAAACGGGTCGCTTTGCTCAAACCAAGGTTCTTCGCCAACGCATCCGTTTGAATGCGCATCGCCTGTAAATCGAGCCTTTGCTCCATGGCGAGCTGTTCTATATTGGGCATGTCGTCGACGGTCTGCGGCAGGTCGGGCAAACGTTCGGGCATCACGAACCGGGTTTGCGCCCCCCAGAGGCCCATCAAGCGAGTGAGCTGCTCGCGCGCAGCGGCTGCGGCCATTTCGGCACGCGCGACATTCAGGGCCGCATCCGCATAAAAACCCTGCTCGCGAGCCTGATTGAGCTTGCTCCAGTTGCCCACCTGCGCCATGCGCCGCGCCAGTTCCGCGCTGGCATCCGCCGCGGCCTTGACCTGGTGCATATAACGCACGGTCTCGACACCCGCGACCGCCATGAAATATGCCTTGCGTGTTGCAGCCGCCAGGCGCAGCACGTCCAGCGTAACCTCGGCCTGGATCTGTGCGAAGCGGCGCTGCTCCACCTGCTTTATCAACGGCATTGCAAACAAGCGCGCAAGGTTGATATGCAGCCCTCGCTCCCACTCGATTTCGGTTCCACGCCGCAGCCGCCCGAACGAAAACCCGGGATTCGGCAGCCTGCCGGCCTGCACTAAATCCGCTTCGGAAATACCCAGCTCGTGGAACCTCGCCTGCAGGCCTCTATTGTTCAGCAACGCAATCTGAACGGCGCTGTCGACGGACAGTGGCTGGATCAACAAGTCTGCGACACGGGCTGCGATCGTATCGCGGTCGGCATCGGTCCTCGCCCATTTGACGTCCTTGCCTACGCGCTCTTTGGCGGTCTGTTCCACGGCACTGAATCCGCCGTCCTTCGAGAACGAGGCGCATCCGCCCAGCGCCAAAGCGGTGAGCAACGCCGAGATCAGCCGCGTGCGCGGTATGGTTGAATGTTTCGCGGTCATAAGCATCTTCCTCAATTCTTCTTATGGCCTGCGTGGCCGTCATGTGCCGCAGGTTTGGGCTGCGGGATGGATGGCGGCGCCGACGAGAGAGGTTGCTGCGCTGGCGAAGCAGGCGCCTTTGTTCCAACGTCCGGTTGTTGCGCTTCTTTGGCGTAGGCCTTCCAACCGCCGGCTTTCTCTACCACCTCGTTGGCCGCTTTCCACGATGTGACTTGCTCGTCACCGAGCGGCTGATATTGCTTTAGCGGCGACACATAAATAACCGGCGGCACGCTCACCTTGGAGTCAGCGGGGTCGGGGCGCGCTTTTTGCTGTGCCATGGCGAGCGCGGGCAGCGCCGTCAGGGCGACAGTCCAGCAAATTATTTGCAATTTTTTCATCACAATCCTCGTAACCCGGGTTGCACCATGCATGACTCCACGCGCGCCAGGGCGCATGCAGGCAAGCGACGATTCAGGAGCAGTGAATACGCCGTAGCGGCACGCCGTCAGCGCGCGCAGTACGTACGGAAGCCGCTAGGCGAGGAACTGCGAAGGCGGGCGTTGCAACTGTTCGGGGAAGAACAGCGTGAGGTGACTGGTTAAAACCGGAGGTTGCGTCTGGATCGGGTCGAGCAATACGTCGATGGCCGCCGACGCAATCGCCGGCGCCGAGCAGGCGTTGCACATGCTGCAGCCGTCGCACACGAGCTTTACGCCGGAATTCGCTGCGTGTTCGTGGTGCTCGGCCGCGCCGGCGTCGTGCGCGTGCTGCTCGGATGCCTGGGCCGCGGGCGCGTCGTGATCGCAGAATGGCATGGCATACGCGTGCATGGTTTGCAGCGGCAGGCCGGCCATCAGGATCAATACGGCGAGTTTTCGGAAAATATCCAGCATGATTTTTGAATGCTAATTCACCACGATGCGCTTGGCAACCGGTTAGGACAGGTTGCGCACACGGAAAGTTTCATATTATTTCACCGAAACGCGGCGCTTGTACAGTAACAAATAGGCGACTGGAATCACGAACATAGATAGCAAAGGCGCGGTAATCATGCCACCGACCATGGGTGCCGCGATACGCTGCATCACCTCGGAACCGGTTCCAGTGCCGAACATGATGGGCAACAGTCCGGCGATAATCACGGCCACGGTCATCGCTTTCGGCCGCACGCGCAGCACCGCGCCGTCGCGGATGGCGTTTTCAAGCGCATCGAGCGTGGGGGGCTGGCCTGATGCCAGTCGTGCGTCCCATGCCTGTCGCAGGTAGAGCAGCATGATGACGCCGAACTCGGCCGACACGCCGGCCAATGCGATAAAGCCCACCGCACTGGCCACCGAAATATTGTGCCCGAGTGCAAACAGCAGCCAGAAGCCGCCGACCAACGCGAATGGCAGCGTGGCCATGATGAGCAGCGCTTCGCCGACGCGCCGGAAGGTAAGATAGAGCAGCACGAAAATGATGAGCAGCGTGGCCGGCACCACGATTTTGAGCTTGGCGGTGGCACGCTCCAGATATTCAAACTGCCCGGACCACGACACCGAATAGCCGGCCGGCAGTTTTATTTCCTTCGCCACCGCCCGTTGCATATCGACGACAGCGGATTTGAGGTCGCGGCCGCGGATATCCACGTACACCCAGCCCGACAGCCGGGCATTTTCCGAGCGCAACATGGGCGGGCCGTCCATCACGGTGATGGCGGCGACGTCCGACAGCCGGATCTGCGCGCCGCGCTCGGTGAGTACCGGCAGGTTGCGGATTTTCTCGACCGAGTCGCGCGTTTCGCGCGGATAGCGCACGTTGATCGGGAAGCGCTGCAGTCCCTCGACGGTCTCACCGATGTTGTCGCCGCCTACCGCCGCCGACACGATACTTTGCACGTCGGCGATGTTCATGCCGTAGCGCGCCGCCGCATCGCGGTCGATTTTGACGTCGATGTAGCGCCCGCCGGTGAGGCGTTCCGCGAGCGCCGAGGTCACGCCCGGCACCGTTTTGACGATGCGTTCGACGTCGCCGGTGATGCGGTCGATTTCCTGCAGGCTGGCGCCCGCGACTTTCACGCCGACCGGGCTCTTGATGCCGGTCGCCAGCATGTCGATGCGGTTGCGGATTGGCGGCACCCAGATGTTGGAGAGCCCCGGCACCTTGACGATGCGGTCGAGTTCTTCCACCAGCTTGTCGGGCGTCAGGCCGGCGCGCCACTCGCTGCGCGGTTTGAACTGGATGGTGGTCTCGAGCATTTCCAGCGGCGCCGGGTCGGTGGCGGTTTCGGCGCGTCCCGCCTTGCCGAAGACGCGCGCGACTTCCGGCACGGTCTTGATCAGCCGGTCGGTCTGTTGCAGCAACTCCGCCACTTTACCGACGGAAATGCCGGGCAGGGCGGAGGGCATGTAGAGCAGATCGCCTTCGTCGAGTGGCGGCATGAACTCGCCGCCGAGTCGCGCGGCCGGGTAGAGCGTCGCCGCGGCAAGCAGCAGTGCCACGCCCAGCGTTGCTTTCGGAAAACGCAGCACGCCATCGAGCAAAGGGCGGTAGAGCGCAATCAGCCAGCGATTAAGCGGATTGGCCTTTTCCTGCGGTATGCGGCCACGGATCAGATAGCCCATCAGCACCGGAATCAACGTCACCGCCAGTATGGCGGACGCCGCCATCGCATAGGTCTTGGTGAACGCGAGCGGCGCGAACAGCCGGCCTTCCTGCGCCTCCAGCGTGAACACCGGGATGAAAGACAGCGTAATGATCAGCAGCGAGAAGAACAGCGCCGGCCCGACTTCGGCCGCGGATTCCCCAATGACGCGCCACTGCTCGTCACCTTTTAACGCTGTTCCCGGGTGCGCATGCTGCCAACGCTCGATGTGCTTGTGCGCGTTTTCGATCATCACGACCGCCGCATCGACCATCGCGCCGATGGCGATTGCGATGCCGCCCAGTGACATGATGTTGGCATTGACTCCCTGATGATGCATGACAATAAAGGCCGCAAGTATGCCGATGGGCAGCGTGACGATTGCGACCAGGGCCGAGCGGATGTGAAACAGGAAGAACGCACACACGAGAGTCACGATAATGAACTCCTCGACGAGCGTCGAACCGAGGTTGCGCACCGCGCGCAGAATCAGGCTGGAGCGGTCATAGGCCGGCACGATCTCCACGCCTGCCGGCAAACCCGGTTTCAGCGACTCCAGCTTTGCTTTCACGGCGGCAATCGTTTCCAGCGCGTTCTTGCCTGAGCGCATGACGATGATGCCGCCGGCGACCTCGCCTTCGCCGTCGAGTTCAGCGACACCGCGGCGCATCTCGGGGCCGACCTGCACGCGCGCGATGTCGCCAACCCGCACCGCGATGCCGGCGTTGGTCGTGGTCAGTGGAATCCCGCGAAAGTCGTCGAGGGTTTGCAGGTAGCCGGAAGCGCGCACCATGTACTCTGCTTCGCCAAGTTCCAGCACCGAGCCGCCGCTTTCCTGGTTCGCTTTCTGCACGGCTTCGATGACTTTGGTGTGCGGAATGTTGTAGGCGCGCAGCTTGTCGGGGTCGAGCACGATCTGGTATTGGCGCACCATGCCGCCGACGCTTGCCACCTCCGACACGTTCGGCACGGTCTTCAGTTCGTACTTGATGAACCAGTCCTGCAGGGTGCGCAACTGCGAGAGGTCCATTTTGCCGCTGCGGTCCACCAGCGCGTACTCGTATACCCAGCCTACGCCCGTCGCATCCGGCCCCAGCGCGGCTTTGGCCTGCGCGGGCAGGCGCGACTGCACCTGGTTCAGATATTCCAGCACGCGCGAACGCGCCCAATACGGATCGGTGCCGTCTTCGAACAGCACGTAAACAAACGAATCCCCGAAAAACGAATAACCGCGCACCGTCTTCGCGCCCGGCACTGAGAGCATGGTGGTGGTAAGCGGGTAAGTGATCTGGTTTTCGACGATCTGCGGCGCCTGACCAGGATACGTCGTGCGGATAATGACCTGCACGTCGGACAGGTCTGGAATGGCATCGAGCGGCATGCGCTCGAGCGACCACATGCCCCACGCGGACACCATAAGTGTCGCAAGTAGTACCAGGAACCGGTTGCCAATCGACCAGCGGATCAACGCAGCAATCATTTTTTTGTCGCCGGCTTGGTTTGCGCGGCCAGCGAAATGCCCGTCAGCTCGTATTGGCCATCCTTACGCTGCCTGAATTCAAATGTCACCGCGCCACCTTTCGCAATACTGTTTGGCAGTCCGGCGGCAGGCAGCTTGAAATCCATCGTCATCGGTCCCCATTGCAGTGAGGGAACCGGCTCGTGCGATATCGTTACCGCGTCCTTGCCGATCGCCTCAACCTTGCCTTTGCCTTGATGTGTTTTCGCTGCGGCGTCGTGGGTTGCCGGCATGTCGGACATGCGCGTCGTTGTCGCCTTGAGGCTCGATTCGGAGTCGATCAGGAACTGGCTTGAGATCACGACCTTCTGTCCGGCCGCAACCCCCTTGCGGATTTCCGTCTGGCCGCTGGCTTCCGCGCCGGTTTCAACGTCGACCGGCTGGAATTTTCCGTCCCCGGTGTCGACGATGACGATTTTGCGCTGACCGGTTTGAATCACGGCTTCGCTGGGCACGAGCAAGACGCTGGCGCCGGTCGATGGCGCGAGATCGACGCTCGCGAACATGCCGGGTGTAAGCAAGCCGCCCGCATTGGCAACTTCCACGCGGGCCTTGAGCGTGCGCGTGGCGGGATTGACCTCAGGGAGCAGCGCGACGACGCGGCCTTTGAAGACCCGTTCGGCATAAGCAGGCGTGCGCACCTCGACGTTGTTGCCGGCACGAACCAGCGCTGCGCGGCTTTCTGGAATTTCGGCATACACCCAGACCGAACCCAGCCCGTTGATGCGAAACAGCATCGCGCCGGTCATCAAGGTCATGCCTTCGCGCGCACCGAGTTCGGCGATTACGCCGCCGATGGGCGCGGTCAACGTGAAACGCGGCTGCACCTTGGCGCCCGACTCGACTGATCGCACCTGGTCTTCGTTCATGCCGGCAAGCAGCATGCGCTGGCGTGCGGCAGCCGCCAGTGCCTCGGTGCCTTGGCCCTGCATGCGCCGCACCGACAGATACTCTTCCTGCGCGGCGATCCAGTCCGGGACGTATATTTCGGCCAGCGGCTGGCCTTTGCGTACCGGATCAAGGGGGGCGCGCACATACAGCTTTTCCACATAACCGCCAGTGCGTGCCGTCACAACCGCGACATCGCGCTCGTTGTAGGCCACGCTGCCGGGCGCTTCGAGTGTTTGCTTCAGCTTTCCCGTGGTGACTTCGGCGGTGCGCACGCCAAGGTTTTGCTGCATGCGCGGGCTGATCGTCACGTTGCCAGAATCGTCGTTGCCGTCAGCGTAGACCGGCACCAGTTGCATATCCATGAAAGGCGACTTGCCCGGCTTATCGAACTTCTGGCCGGGAACCATGGGGTCGTGCCAATACAAAACCTTCTTGCCGGAGGCCGCATCCGTCTTCATGTTGCCCGCGATGTCCGCGGCGGGTGAGGGCGCGCTGCCGTCCTGTATTTGCATGCCGCGATTCATGCCCAGGCGGTAGACGCCGTATCCGCTTGCGCCAATGGTGCCCGCCGCGACGAGTGCAACGATCAGGGTCTGCGTTTTCATTTGGCCTCCTTGGAGGTTGCGCTCGCATCTGCCGGCATTTCGTGCGGACCATCGGGAACCAGAAAGTTGAGTTGCGCCCAGATGCGCGCGGTGTCCATTTCAAGCTGGAGTGTCTGCGTGCGCACTTCGATTTCGTTGCGCCGCGCCGCCAATACCGAATTGAGGTCACCCTTGGCGCCGCGATACGCGGCGAGTGCCGCCTGCGTACGGTCTTGCGCCAGCGGGACGAGTTCGCGCTCGTAACGCGCGATGCGTTCGTGGCCGTTTTCCCAGGCATTGAGCATCGCGCGTATCTCGGCGATGTGAGCTCGCAACATATCTTCCTGTTGTGCCTTTGCCCGTTCGGTCAGGGCGAGCTTGGCCGCCAGGTCGCGGTTCTGGCGGTTCTTCTGGTCCAATTGCAGCGGGATCGAGACACCGACCGAAACCATATTTGAAAAAGCCGGGCCGCGTTGCTGATAGGCGAGTTCAAGACTCCAATCCGCCTGCTTGTTCGCTTTGGCGATTTGCGCTTCGGTTTCCGCCATGGCGACCTGGCGCGCGAGCAAAGCGATCTCCGGATGGCGTTCGATTTCCTGGTCCAGCGTATGACTGGTCAACCCGACTTTGGTGAAATCGGATTTGCCGGCAAGCGGTGCCTCGGCGGCAGCGCCGACCCAGCGCGCGAGCGCGGTGCGGGCGTCGCGAATGCGGCGGTCGAGTTCGGACAGCCGGTCGTCGAGAGCGATGCGCGAAGCGCGCGCGGTAAATAAATCGACCTGGGTGCCGCGGCCGGCGCGATATGCGCCCTCTGCGGCTTCGATTTCGAGGTTGGTTTCGGCGGCCTGTGCGGCCACGACGACGCGCATGCGCTCGAGGTAATAGCGCTCGAGCCAGGCGATTGCGGTGTCTTTCTGCAGGGCGGCGACGGCGACGGCTTTTTCGGTGACGGCGCGTTCGGTTTCGCGGTCGAAGCGCTGGACTTTGAGTTTGCGCTTGTCGTCGCGCGTGAACTCCTGCATCACGCCGATGCGGCGCATGGTCATGAAGTCGCGGGTTAGGCTGTAGCGGTCTTCGCCATCGATCGGCAGATTGTCGATGCCGAGCTTCAGCACCGGATCGGGAAGTTGGCCGGCAGCAGCAGCCATTTCTTTGGAGGCAACGATGGCCGCGTCCTGCGCAGCGAGTTGGCGCGAACGCTCGACCGCAATGCGCTGGGCGTCCGTCAGGCTCAATGTCGCCTGTGCAGATGCGGGCGAGGGTAGTAAAGCGGCTGCCAGCAGCGCAATTATTACAATGCTGCGCCGACCATCGTTACGCGAAGGTTGCGAGCACGGCGCGCGCAATCGGCGCACGCAGGAAAATATCGACATGAAAATCTCCCAAAACAAATCCAGGCTCCGCGCGCGCGACTGCGCGCAGCGGGCATTACGGGACTTGCGGGGAGATCAGATGCGCAGGACGCCGAAACGGAGCAGCGGCGGCGGGGAGGTTTCCCGTTCAGCTAAAGCGGAAATTACAACAATGCCGGGATTCGAATTTCGTTGCGCCGGCTCGACAACCGACAGCGCCGATATAGCCGCGAACGCGGGCACTTCGACGTGCGGCAGGGTCTGCACCGATTGATCGCCGGCCTGACAGTGTTGCAAACACAGGTTGGGATTGCCGGTATCGCGCATTTCGCAGCCGGGCATGGCCGCGTGAGTGTCGTCCGTTGTCAAGGCGGCGATGACGGCGGCCGGGCCGCCCACAGTGGGGCATGCATAGGCCGCCACCGCGAGCTGGGAAAACAGCACGGCGGCGATGCAGGTTTTTGCGAGCAGACGCTTTACACTATGCGTGAACATGGCTTGATGCGGGGATTTTGCGCCCGCGACGGGGCTTCGTCAATTTCAGGCCGGCAAGAAAAGGGGATCCAAATGATGAAGTTCTACTACGCTGCGCACACCTGCGCTCTCGCCCCCCATGCTGTGGCGTGCAAAATCGTGGCGGCGGCGGCCGGTTGACGGCCAGCGGCATAGTCCGGCCCGCTCTCCGATGAGAGATGCTCCGGCCGGCAACTCCGGCACCGTCGACCCGCGCACCCGCCGCCTGCTCGAAGGGCCGATAGTTCCCACGCTGTTGAAGCTCGCGGCGCCCCAGATGGTTTTGCTGCTGGTGCAGTCGTCGATCGGTTTGATCGAAGCGTACTGGGTGGGGAAGCTCGGCACTGACGCGCAGGCCGGGGTCGCTCTCGTATTCCCCGCATTGATGCTGATGCAGATGATGTCGGCGGGCGCGATGGGCGGCGGTATCTCTTCAGCCATCGCGCGCGCCATAGGCGCACAGCGCGCAGCGGATGCCAACGCCCTGGTCATACATGCGCTGATCATCGCTGCTGCGCTGGGCATTACCTTTGGCGTAATCATGCTGACGGCGGGACGTGCGTTGTATACGCTGATGGGCGGCCACGGCGCGACACTTGAAGCTGCGCTCACGTATTCCAATCTGTTGTTCGCGGGCATCGTGCTGCTGTGGATATTCAACGCACTGGCGAGCGTGCTGCGCGGCACCGGCAACCTGGCGTTGCCGGCGATGGTGGCTACCGCGGGCGCGGTGCTCGTCATTCCGCTGTCGCCGTTGCTGATTTTCGGCTGGGGGCCGTTCCCGCAATGGGGTGTTGCAGGGGGCGCGGCGGCGGTGCTCCTTTACTACGCAGGAGCGATTCCGTTTCTGGCGCACGCCATCTGGTCGGGACGCAATGTCGTGCGCCCGGCATTACGCACAACGCGCATACGGTGGGATTTGCTGTACGAGATCCTGCGCGTGGGCCTTGTCGCAGCGGCAATCACGGTGACCACCAACCTGACGGTGGCGTTGACGACGGGCATCGTCGGCCGCGCGGGATCGCAGGCGATCGCCGGTTACGGCATTGGGTCGCGGCTCGAATATCTTTTGATCCCGGTCGCTTTCAGTCTGGGTGCACCGCTGGTTGCGATGGTGGGAACGTGCATAGGCGCGGGCAAACTGGCGCGCGCGCAGCGCGCCGCCTGGCTGGGTGCCGCGATTGCCGGCACGGTCGCAGAGTTGATAGGCGTCGCTGCCGCTTTGTATCCGGCGAGCTGGATGACTTTATTCAGCGCCGATCCGGTGGTCATTGCCAGTGGCTCGCAATATTTGCGCATCGTCGGGCCGTTTTACGGCTTCTTCGGCGCCGGCATGGTTTTGTACTTTTCATCGCAGGGTGCGGGCAAGATGACATGGCCGCTAGTGGCGGGGTTGTCGCGCCTCGCGGTGGCCGGCGTGGGCGGGTGGCTCGCCTACTACTGGACGCAGGAGCTACCGGCGGTCTTCGCCATGCTGGGCCTGGCGCTGGCGGTTTTTGGCGTTGTTCTGGGGGCCGCCGTATCGCTCGGCGCGTGGGGATCTGCGCGACGGCTGGCAGCGACCGGATCTGCGCCGCAATGAGCATCGCGCTGCCGTAACTTGGGGTATGCTGGCGACGTTACAAACCCGGTAGACATTTTATTCTAGGAGATTTGATATGGCTGCTCTTCAAGCCGGCGCGCAGGCGCCGGACTTTACCCTGGCATCGCAGGCTGGCGAGAAGATTGCTCTCGCCGGCTTTCGCGGCCGCCGCACCGTAGTGTCGTTTCTGCCGTTTGCATTTACCGGCGGCTGAAAGAATCAAGTCAGCGGGTTCCGTGAGAACTACGCCAAATTCAAAGAACTCAATGTTGAAATACTGCAGATCAGCGCCGACACGGTGCCCAGCCTCAAGGTGTGGATGGAGCAACTCGGCGGCCTGCCGTTTCCGCTGCTGTCCGACTACTGGCCGCATGGTGCGGTAGGCAAGGCCTACGGCGTATTCAACGAAGAACGCGGCATGGATGCGCGCTCAGCGTTCGTCCTCGATGCGCAAGGCATCATCCGCTATGCGCAAGTCTATGCGCCGGGTACGATTCCCGAAAGCAAAGAGTTGCTGGAGCAGTTGCAGAAAATTT
>CANJHY010000021.1:0-39336 GCA_947474275.1 Betaproteobacteria bacterium | reverse complement strand
TTATTTTGCCCCGTATCCGTCCGATTCGGTCCGTCTTTGCGCGGCTCGCTGCTGAAATTGACGCCGCTGTTGTAGCTGACGGTGATGGCGTCGCCGCCATTGCCGTTGATCACGTTCGCCAGCACGTCGGCTTGGGCGTTGCGGTGGACTGCAATGCCGCTTTCCTTGTTGTTGTCTATGGTGTTGCCCACGATCCACGCGCCCGCGGTGCGTTCGATGTTGATGCCGGGCCCGCCGTTGTTGCGAATCGTGTTGGGCCCCAGCGCGGCCACGCGCGGTATGAAAACCCCTATATATGCGTAGGAGGCGCCCGTGATATCGATGCCAATGCCGCCGCTTTGCTCGACCGTGGTGTTGAGGATGCGCGCAACGCTGCCCTTGTCGATGTGGATGCCGCGCCCGGCATTTTTCGTGACCAGATTGCCGTCGATCAGCGCCGAAGCGGGGCCGGACAGATGGATGCCGTCCTGGCCGCCCGTCACGGTGAACCCCTTGATCGTGATTTCCTTGCCGCGGATATAAACGGCGTGCACCGATGCAGTTTGTCCGCCGGGATGCTGCACCGTCGTCTTCTTCTGGCCGTCGAGCGTGATGCGCGTTATCTCCGGATTGACGGACACCTGCTCTTTGCACGTCCCGCTCACCAGCACGGTGTCGCCCGGTTTTGTGGTAGTCAACGCGGCGGTGATGGTGTTGCCCGCATCGCAGTCGACGGCGACCGTCGCCGCGTTGGCTGCTGCGGAAAAGCACAGGCACGCCAGAATCGCTGTTTTGTTCATCGCATCCCCCCCTTTTTTTGTTATGGCTGGTAACTCTAGTTCAGCTTCATTGCCGATTCGCGCACGATTTTCGCAGTTTTTTCCATTTCGATTTTGATGCGCGTGGCGAAGTCTTCGGGCGTGCCGCTCATCGCTTCCATGCCTTGCAGCGTCAACATTTCCTGGAAGTCGCGGCGCTGCACGATTTTTACCGTCTCGGCGTTGAGCCGTGCAACGATGTCGCGCGGCATGGCGAGCGGCCCCGAGAGGCCGAGAAAAAACGTCGCTTCGAAACCGGGCAGGCCGGAATCGGCGATGGTCGGCACTTCGGGCATCGCGGTGATGCGTTGCGCGCTGGTGATTGCCAGCGCGCGCAGGCGGCCCGACTTCACGTGCGGAATGGAGCCGAGCGGATTGTTGAAGAGCAGCGACACCTGGCCCGCGATGGCTTCGGCTGCGGCGGGGCCGGCGCCTTTGTAGGGGATGTGCACGACGTCGATTTTGGCGGCAGAGCGGAACATTTCCATCACGAGGTGGCCTGCGGAGCCATTGCCCGCGGAAGCGAAATTCAACTGGCCGGGGCGCGCTTGGGCGAGTTTGATCAGCTCGCGCACATTGGTCACCGGCAGGGAAGGGTGGCACACCAAGAGCGTCGCGTATTCGCCTATCATCGCGATGGGCGTTAAATCGCGCTGAAAATTGAATTGCTTGTGCGTGAGCGTGACGACGATCAGCCCCGAACCTGCCACGACCAGCGTATAGCCGTCGGGCGCGGATCGCGCGACATACTCGCCGCCCGCCAGACCGCCGCCGCCGGCGCGGTTTTCAACCACCACGGATTGTCCCAGGCTTTCCGTCATGTATTTGCCGACGTAGCGCGCCAGCGTGTCGTTGCCGCCGCCCGGCGCCAGCGGAACCACCAGCCGTATGGGTTTCGCCGGATAGTTTTGCGCGTGCGCAACGGAGCAAGCGCCGAGCGCGCAAAATACGGCGAGCAAAAACCCGGGGGCTGCCTTCATGAATCGCTCGCTCTAACGCGCAGCGGTTACGCGAGCGAAAACTTCTGGAACGTGTGGCAATCCTCGGCCACGCGGCCGCGGTTGACCGCGAAAGTCCAGGTGACTTCGCTCACGTAAAGAGCGTTCTTCGAATCGAGCGCAAGCCCGTGGGGTGCGGCGAAACTGCCGGGTGCTTCGGCCTGCGGCGTGCCCCAGCGCGCGAGCATTTTGCCGTTTTTGTCGTAGATGCTCATGCGTGCGTGGTGGGTTTTGTCTTTGGTGATCTTGCCCAGCGGGCCGAACGAAGTGTCGCCTTCGTACCACGCGAGTTCCGTCACGTAGGCGCGGCCCAGCGAATCGAAACAGAGGTGAGTGGGGCGCTGGGTGTCGGTCCACTCGCGCAGGTATTCGCCGTCCGGCGTGAAGATCTGTATGCGGTCGGCCTCGCGGTCGCATACGTAAACCAGGCCTTCGGCGTCGATCGCGATGCCGTGCGGCAGATGGAACTGGCCGGGGCCTTTGCCGGGCTCGCCCCACGAGCGCTTCAACTCGCCCTTCGGCGAAAATATGTGCACGCGCGCATTGCCGTAGCCGTCGCTGATATAGATGTCGCCGTTGAGGCCGATCGCGACATTGGTGGGGCGGTTAAACGGGCCGGCGGGGCGTTTGATGCTGGCGACGGTCTTGCCGTCGTAACCCGTGTCCGACGGCGTGTTCAACACGCCCATCGTCATCAGCAGTTTGCCTTCAGGCGTGAACTGGCGCACGGTGTGATTGCCGTCGTCGGTGGCGAAGATAGTGCCGTTGGGTGCGATGTAGATGCCGTGCGTGCGGTGCGAGAACATACCTTCGCCCCACGAACGTTTGAAATTGCCCTGGTTGTCGTAAATGATGACGGGATGGTCGCCGCGGCAGATGAGAAACACGCGGTCCTCCTGGTCGACGGCCACGCCCGCCACGTCGCGATGCGCCCAGCCCTTGGGAAGCTGCTCCCAACCTGCGACGACGGAATATTTTATTGTGTCGGACTGTGCCATGCCGGCCTCCCTGGGTGATGAGTGATGGGCGATGCGCCAAGGGTGAAGTTATTCATTCCCCATTGCCCATACCCCATTGCGGGATCACTTATTTTTTGATCTTATCTGCGTTCATCTGCAGCCCAAACTGTTTTTATGACCGCTTCTGGTATAGATTACAGCATAGAGGTTAAAACAGCCGGGCGTCTTTAACAATCGTCCGCCGAAGGAGGAGTAATGTTTGATTATTTTCGCGTGATTGTGCGCGCGCTGGCGCTGCTGACGTTTGCTGCGCCCGCATTGGCGGCGCAAACCGCAGGCGACTATCCAAACCGTTCGATACGTCTGGTCGTGCCGTTCGTTGCGGGCGGTAGCACCGACATCGTCGCGCGCCTGGTCGCGCAGAAGTTGACCGAGGTGTGGGACAAGCAGGTCGTGGTCGACAACCGTTCCGGCGCCAACGGCGCGATCGGCATGGAGATCGTCGCGCGTGCCACGCCGGACGGCCATACGCTGGTGCTCGGCTATATCGCCAATCTCGGCACCGGGCCTGCATTGAATCCCAAATTGCCGTACGACGCGATCAAGGATTTCGCGCCCATTTCCCATATCGTCTCGGCGCCCAGTATCGCCGTCATCCATCCTAGCATCGCCGCGAAGAACCTGCAGGAATTGCTGGCACTCGCGCGCGTGAAGCCCGGCGCCATCGCTTTCGGCACTTCGGCGATCGGCAGCATCGGCCACCTGACGGGCGAACTGCTCAACCGGTTGGCCAAAGTCCAGATGACGCATGTGCCGTACAAGGGCGGCGGGCAGGCGGTGATCGACGTCGTCGCCGGCCAGATCCCGATGGTGATCATCGGCATGACGGCGGCGACGCCGCACGTGCGGTCCGGACGGCTGCGCGCGATTGCAACGACGGGTGCGACGCGCTCGTTCGCGTTTCCCGAGGTGCCGACGATAGCGGAGCAGGGCTTTCCCGGCTTCTCGGCGGACGCGTGGTACGGCCTGCTCACGACAGCGGGCACGCCGCGGCCCATCGTCGACAAGCTCAACGCCGAAGTCGTCCGCATCATGAAGACGCCCGAAGCGAAGGAGCGCATGGCCAACGTCGGTTTCGAAATCGTCGGCAGTAGCCCTGCCGAATTCGCCAAGCTGATCCGCGAAGAAATTCCACGCTGGACCAAGATCGTGCGCGAGGGAAATATCCGCGCGGAGTAAGTCGCGGCAGGTCGGGAATTCCGGTTAATCAACCTTACTTTTTCTTGCGACCGCGCCGCGCGATAAAGTCGAGCGTCGCTTTCGCGCACTCGTCGGGAGCGACCGCCGCTGTGTGATAACCGTCGACCTTGATGGCGACGAGCTCGGAGTCGGGAATCTTTTTCTGGTAGGCCCTGAATTCCGCAATGCGACGGCGCTTGGTGTCATTGGCGATGACGAGCGTGGGGCAGCGCACGTTTTTCAGTTCCGGATTGAGATCGACGCCGCCAACCCAGTTCACATAGGCGTGTCCGGTAGACACCGCGGTCTTGCCCATCAGGTCTACCCACCAGTCGACGCCGCGCGGCGGCATCTTGCTGCCGAGGCGCCCGCCCATGGTCCAGCGCGACCAGCTGCGCATGCCAAAACGGTCCATGTGGTCGAGCCAGCCGGGAACGGTGGGGCCTTTGACCGGCGAGCACACCAGCGTGACGGTCTTGACGAGGTGGGGATGTAGCATCGCGAGCTTCAGCACCGGCATGCCGCCGCTCTTGCCGCCGACGATGTGCACCGGCGCATGCGGCGACAACGCGGCGATCACGCGCGCCATGTCGTCAGCGAAGAGCTCGGACGTGAATTCGAAATCAGCGGGCACAGCACCCGTCTTGCCGAAGCCGCGCTGGTCGTAGCGGATGACGCGGTACTTGCGCGAGAAATGCGGCACCCATGCGCGCCACGCTTCGGTGCTCTCGGTGAAGCCGTGCACGAACAGCACCGTCTCGGGTTCTGCCCACGCATCGGTGTGGTCGTCGATTTTGTAATAGATTTTGAAGTCGGGGTCGAGATCGAGAAATGGCATGGAATTTCCTCAGATTGGGCAGGCGCGAACGCGCGCTGCGGTTTCGTCCGATTCTACATTGTGCGCGATGGAGCGCTCAACTTGGTGCGCGAAGAACTGCAAGATTGAACCGCAAAGGACGCAAAGGACGCGAAGGAGCCCCGAATTCAAGATATGGATCTGAGAGGCGAGCGCATCAATCCGTATCTCAAAAATTGTGGCGAATGGCGTTTCGAACTATCCCGAAGTTCTCCTTCGCGTCCCTCGCGTTTCAAGATCTTCGCACTACCGGGTAAGCGGCGTGTCAGCATTTTGCTGTGATAGACTTTGTGCCCACGCCGCGCGCTGATCGGACCAAAGGGCATGACTGCAGAGCAAATCGCGTATTGGGAAGGACTGATGGCGAAAGTGGCGGCGCAGGAAGAATGGCAGCGCGACCTCGACCAGAATGCGCTGACGCCCGCTTATATGAATGCCGAAGCGACCCGCAAGCTGATGACGCAGCAGGCGGAAACGCTGCGCACTATCCTGGCCGACCTCGGGCTGGCGAAGTAAGGATCTACCAGGACTCAATTCAAAGCATAAAGCGACAAGCAGCCGCAGATGAACGCAGATAAACGCGGATGAGAATCAAAGTACGAAAGCAATAATACGCCTAGGATTTCCGGAGCTCTTGATAGTTGTACCTTTTAATTTGACCTTATCTGTGTTCATCCGCGTTTATCTGTGGTTCCAAACTTTTTTTAAGGCAGCTTCGAATAATTTTGAGGGAGAAATAACATGGCTGGCACGGCATTGATCAAGAATGCAGTAAAAGAACTTTTCAAGGCGGACAAGGTTGCGCTGGGCATGATCGCGCGGATCGCGCGTTCCGGAGACATCGCGCGCATTGCGAAGACGACTGGCCACGATTTCGTTTTTGTCGACGGTCAGCATGCGCTGTACTCGGTCGAGACTACCGGGCACATAGCGCAGGCGGCTCTGGGCTGCGGCGTGGTACCGATGGCGCGCGTGCGCAGTTGCGACGATCCGGATACGCAGGTGCTGCTGGACAACGGCATCATGGGCATCGTGTTCCCCGACATCAACACCGCCGACGAGGCGAAGCGCGCGGTGAGTCGCGCCAAGTTCCCGCCTATCGGCAAGCGCTCGGTCTCGGGCAGTTACACGATGTTCGATTTTCGCACCGTATCGACGAGCGATGCTGTCACTGCGCTCAACGAGGCCACGCTGGTGGTGTGCATGGTGGAAACCGCCGAAGGGCTGGAGAACGTCGATGCCATCGCGGCGGTGGAAGGTGTCGATGTCGTCCACGTCGGCTCCAACGACTTGATGACCTCGCTCGGCAAGCCGGGACAGTACGGCACGCCGACGCATATCGCGGCGCTCGACAAAGTGTTTGCCGCGGCCAAGAAGCACGGCAAAATCGCCGGCATCGGCGGCGACCGTAACCTAGAGCGCCAGATGGAATTCATCCGCAAGGGCGCGCGTTTTCTCACCACCAACAGCGACATTGCTTTCATGACGGCCGAAGCCTCTCGCGTGACTGGCGAATTGCGCAAGGCGCTCGGCAAGGCATGAGCGTAATACGCGTCGTCGTCGTAGCGGGCGTGCTGGCACTCTCGGCGCTGCACGCTTACGCCGCCGACAAATTTCCATCACGGCCGATTCGCATGATAGTACCGACGGGCGCGGGCGGCGTGACCGACGTGCTCGGGCGCGTCGTCGCGCATCGGCTGGGTGAAAGCCTCGGCCAGCAGGTCGTCATCGACAACCGGCCGGGTGCCAGCGGCATCGTCGGTTCGCAGATCGTCGCCGGCGCGCCGCCTGACGGCTACACGCTGCTGATGGTGTTCCCGACGCACGTGGTGAATCCGTTTTTGTTTTCGTCCATGCCCTACGACACGGTCAAAGCGTTTGCGCCGATTACCATTGTGAGCACGGTGTCGCTGCTGCTCACCGTTAACCCGGAACTCCCGGTTAAATCGACGCAGGAATTAATTGCGTATGCGAAAGCCAATCCTGGTAAATTGAATTACGGCACCGTCGGCAGCGGCAGTCTCGGCCATCTTGGCGCTGAGCTCTTCCGCTCGATGTCTGGCACGCGCATGACGCAGGTGCCATACAAAGGCAGCACGCAGATACTGGCCGCGCTGATCGGCGGCGAAATTAATATGTATATGATCGCATCGATCAGCGGCGCGATGCCGCAGATCAAATCCGGCCGTATGCGCGCGCTGGGTGTAAGCACGAAACAGCCGCTGCCCGTGCTGCCCAATGTGCCGCCGATTGCGGATGCGCTGCCGGGTTACGAGGCGCGCGGCTGGAACGGCATACTGGCGCCGGCCGGCACGCCGAAGGCCATCATCGAACGGCTGCACGCGGAAATCGCCAGGATCGTGCGCTCGCCGGAATTCGCGCAGAACCTCATCAATGAAGGTGCTACCGCGGTGGGCAATACGCCAGCGGAATTCGACGCCGTGATCCGCGCCGACATGAAAAAGTGGGCCGTGGTCATCAAGGACGCCGGGATAAAGGGCGAGTAGTCACAACGTAGGGTGGGCAACAAAGTTGCCCACCCTACGTTATTGATTATTTCGTCGTTCCGGCGCAGGCGGGAACCCAGGCGACTCAAAATCGCCTGTACACCCGCCGCATCAGATCGTTCAGCGCGGGCGCTGCGCCTTTATACGGGATGTGCGTCAGTTCGCCACCGGCAGCGCCGGGTTGATGATCAGCACCAGCGGCAGATCGGCGAGGTGCATGACGTGGATGAAATCTTTCACCGGTTCGTAGGCGGATTTCGCGTTGCGCGCAGGCGCAATCGCGATCTGCGAGCCGCCTGGCGTGAACGGCACCAGCAGCCGGATTGACTTGGTGGGATAGGTCGTGGCATTGCGCGTGCTCTGCGCATGCTCTGCGCATGGGCGCCGGCGGCCACAACGAAAAAGGCCGCTGCGCACGCAGCGGCCCATGTGATATGCAATATGAGCTGCGAAAAGCGTTTGTGTTCAGTCGCTGTTTTCCGCGTCCATAGTGCCGAACTTACACTGGTTCGAACTTGAACCGTTTCACCTTTTCCATGTTGGTGCCTTCGATGCGCAAGAGGCGCGTGGGGCCGGTGCGGCTCGGCGAATGCAGGTCGCCTTCGTTGTAAACGTGCGCGATGCCCGGCGTGAGTTTGTACTTCGACTTGTGCTTGACCTTGCCCGGTTTGTCGGCGCTTGCCGGGCTGACAAGTTCCCAGTCGGACATTGCGGTTTCGCCCGCGATCTGGCCGTAGATCGCCCAGGAGTGCGCGTGATCGTGCGGCGAGCTTTCCTTCGGCCCTTTGTATTGATGGGCCAGCACGCAGAAGCCGAGTTCCGGATCTTCGTAGATAATCTTCCGCTCGGGCGTGTTGTCGTCGAAGTTGGCTTTGATGAACGCGTCGTCCGTGAGGACTTCTTTCACCAGGGCGCAGACTTTCTGGCGGCCGGCGGGACCGGGTTCGGCTTTGAGCGCGGCGCGGCAGGCGATGCCGAATTGTTCGACTGTTTGGGGCATGGTGTTCCTCCTTCAGATTACAGGGGTTGGTGCGAATGGGCATCGGCGATGATGCTCTGCAAGTGAAACTATAGCCCAAATTCCGGATGTTGTTGCAACGGTTGGGGCACGGCGTTTCTAGCCATCGCGTTTCAGCACCTCTGCAATAGCGGCTGCCGGCACCTTGATGCTGACGCCCGCGCGTTCTTCCTGCAGCAGCATGGGCACGCGCGAGTCGCGCCCCTCCCAGCCGCGGTTCAGTGCTTCGCTCATTTCGGCGCGCGTGAGTTCCGCAATGCGCATAGGTACGCCGATTTCGCGCCCGAGTTCGGTCGCCAGCATGACGTCCTTATAGGCGAGCTTCAGCGCGAAATCCGGCGGCTCGAAACTGCCCTGCAGGAACTGCTTGCCGAGGCGGTCGAAAGTGCGTTGGCGGCCGAGCGAGCATTGCCGTACCGCCGACCACAACGCGAGCGGTTCGACGCCGCCCTTGACGCCCATCGTGAACACTTCGGCAAGCGCGGTCTGGATCGCGTAGCCGGCCATGTTGTGCACGAGCTTCGCGATCGTGCCGGCGCCGATCGCGCCGATGTAAATGACCTGGTCGCCGATGGCGTCGAGCGCGGGCTTGAATTTGTCGAACACAGCCTTGTCGCCGCCGATGAGGAGAGCCAGCTTGCCGGTTTTGGCGCCGGCAGGGCCGCCGCTGACCGGCGCGTCGAGCATCGCGAGCCCTTTGGCGGCGAAGCGCGCGTGCAGCTTGCGTACCACCGTGGGTGAATTGGTCGACAGGTCGAACCATGCGCTGCCCGGTTTCATGTGCTCGAGCAGGATTTCGGCGACGGCCTCGACTTCGCGCGGCCCAGGCAGAGACGTAAATATGACTTCGGAATGCTCGGCGATCTCGCGCGGCCCGTTCGCCCAAGTAGCACCCGCTTTCAGATGTGGCGCCGCCGCATCGCGCCGCAGGTCGTGGACGGCCACTTCGTGTTCCTTCGCCTGCAGGTTGAGCGCCATTGAAGCCCCCATCGTTCCCAAGCCTATGAATCCCGCGCGCATGATGATTGACCTTTCGAATTTGAAATAAAAGATTAGCGGATTGCCGGTGCCGCCGCGTCTGGAGGCGCGTTGCGGCGCGAGGCTGCAATATTACACGGCAAATCGGCTATGATGGCGGCAGGAGGAACAACCATGACGACAAGACTCGCCGCAGCCGTATGCGGAGCGCTGCTTTTGCACGGCCTCGCTGCGGCCGCCGAAGTACAGGAACTCAAAATACCGAAAGGCGCCGGCGGCATTGGTTTTCTCCCGCTGCTGGTGATGGAGCAGCAGAAAATCATCGAGAAGCACGCGGCGCTGCTCGGTCACAAGACGCTCAAGGTGACGTACGCCAACCTCGGCGGCCCTGCCGTCGTCAACGATGCGCTGCTATCGGGCGCCGCGCACATGGCGCCGGCCGGGCCTCCCGCGTTCCTGTTTTTGTGGGACCGCTCGCGCGACAACGCGCAGATCACCGGTATTGCCGCGATGAGTTCGCTGCCGATGTATTTGAACACCACTAATCCGAACATCAAGGCGCTGCGCGACATCACCGAAAAAGACAAAATGGCGGTCACCGCCGTCAAGGTCTCGATCCCGTCGATCATCATGCAGATGGCCGCGCGCAAGGAGTTCGGCGACAAGGAAATCTTCCGCTACGACAAATTTACCGTCGGCTTGCCGCATCCCGACGGCGTGGCGGCGATATTGTCGGGCATCAGCGAGATCAACCTGCATTTCACTTCGCCGCCGTTCGTAGCGCGCGAGCTGAAAGATCCGCGCGTGCGTACCATATTGTCGACCGACGAGGTGATGGGCGGGGCGACCACCTTTACCATGCTCTATACAACCAAAAAATTCCGCGATGAGAACCCGGTTACGTACAAGGCGATCGTGCGCGCCGTCAAGGAGGCCATCGATTACATCAACAAGGACAGGCGCGGTGCGGCGCAGGCCTACTTCGATTCGATCGGCGGCAAAGGTGAAACCATAGAAGAGATCATGGCGACGCTGGGCGACCCCAAGAACGTGATCACCATGGTGCCGCAAAATACGTTCAAGTACGCGCAGTTCATGAACGAGATAGGGTCGCTGAAGAACAAGGCGGCGTCGTGGAAAGACCTGTTCTTCCCCGAGATCCACGATTTGCCGGGCAATTAAAAGTCGACAGGGCGTCATCCACGGCAAGGCCGTGAATTCCGAACGCGGTGCTGCCGCGCACTTTCGATTTCGGCTTTCCGATTGCCGGCGCGTTCAAGGACATCGGGCTCGCGATCGACGAATGTCAGGCAATGGGTTTGCCCATGCAGGTCGGCTGCGCTGCGCGCCAGCTCTGGCAATTTGCCTACGCGCAGGGCGGCGCGAAGCGGGACATGACTACGCTCATCACCTATCTCGAAGCGTGGGCAGGGGTGGAAGTCAAAGGCAAAGCGGCGAGGGCAAAGCGTTCGAAATGATGCGGTAACCACAGCGAGGAGAAAGACCATGCGGCTCGTGATAAAAATGTTGGTCATAGCGCTTGCATTGATCGCGGCGCCACTGCGCGCGGCGGACGACTACCCGACGCGGCCGGTACGCTGGATAGTGCCGGCGCCGCCAGGCGGCGGGACCGATGCGGTCGGGCGCATCGTCGGCGCCAAACTCTCCGAGGTGTGGAAACAGCAGGTCGTCATCGACAACCGGGGCGGTGCGCAGGGTGGACTCGGCACCGCGCTGGGCGCCAAGGCGGCGCCCGACGGTTACACCATCACGTTTGCGTACACCGGGCCGGTCGCGGTGAATCCGCATCTCTACAACAATCCAGGCTACGACTCGCTGCGCGATTTCGCCGCCATCTCGCGGCTGACCCAGCAGCCGATGATCATGACCGCGCATCCTTCGATGCCGTTTACGAATTTCAGGGAACTCGCAGCCTATGCGAAGCAGAATCCCGGCAAACTGACTTTTGCGTCGAGCGCAGCGGGCCAGCAGCTCGCGGGCGAACTCTTCAAGCTCACCGCTGGCGTCGACATGGTGCATATTCCGTACAAAGGCGCGGGGCCCGCGGTGCTCGATCTGCTCGGTGGCAATGTGAACACGATGGTGTCAAACCCGACTTCGGTGGTGCCGTACATCAAGTCCGGTAAATTGCGCGCACTGGGCATCATGGGCGCCAAGCGCATAGATGCGCTGCCCGACGTGCCGGCTGCGGCCGAAGCAGGCTTCCCGGATCTTGCCACGGTCAACGAGTGGTACGGCGTGCTGGCCCCGGCGGCAACGCCGCGCCCGGTGGTGAATGCGCTCAACGCCGGCATACTGCGCGCGCTGCAGTCGCCCGACGTGTTGCAGCGCCTGCAGGCGCTCGGCATGAATGCCGCGCCCAGCACGCCCGCGGAATTCGACAAGCAGATCCGCGAGGACTACGCGCTGTGGGGAAAAGTCGTGAAACTTTCCGGAGCCAAGGCGGACTAACCAAAGTTGTCGCATAAATTGCATCCCGGCGCCGCTCATCCGGCGCCGTTTTTTTGCGCCCTTGGCGGGGGTTTTTGCATTCGCTGGCGCCGTTGCTGCGTAGAATCCAATGTCTGCACTTTTCGGATAAAAAATCTTGATGCATAGAATAAGCGTTTTTGTCGTTGTTATTGCGTGCGCTGCGGGGCTGGCCGGGTGTTCGGTGCTCGGCATTGTCGATGCGCTGACGCCCACGGATACCTATTTGGCAACCGAAAATCTCGTTTACGGCTCGGAGCCGCGCGAGATGCTGGATGTTTATCAGCCTCGCCCGTCGGAAGCAGTACCTCCCCCGCGCGACGGCTACCCGGTCGTGGTGTTTTTCTATGGTGGCACCTGGCGCGGCGGCGAGCGCAGGGAATACCGGTTCATCGGTGAAGCGCTGGCGGCGCGCGGCATTGTCGCCATCGTCGCCGACTACCGGTTGTATCCGCAAGTGCGTTACCCGGATTTCCTGACTGACGGCGCGCGTGCAGTAGCGTGGGCGCAGCGCGAGGCGGCGCGTTACGGTGGCGACATCAAGCGCCTGCATGTAATGGGATACAGCTCTGGCGCCTACAACGCAGCTATGCTGGCGCTGGATCCGCGCTGGCTGAAAGCGGAGGGCCTCGCGCCGTCTGCGCTGGCAGGCTGGATCGGACTGGCCGGGCCATATGATTTCCTGCCGATGACGAACGTCGGGGCGCAGCCGGTATTCAATCATCCCGATTATCCGGCGGGCTCGCAGCCCATAGACTATGTCACGCGTGCCGCGCCGCGCACTTTTCTCGGCGCGCCCGAGAAGGACGATGTCGTCAACCCGGAACGCAATACGCGGCAGCTCGCGGACAAACTGGGTGCGGCCGGCGTAAACGTCACGCTCAGGATATATCCGCGCACAAGCCACGTCTCGCTGCTCGGTGCCTTCGCCCGGCCGCTGCGCACGCTGGGGCCCGTGCTCGAAGACGTGGCCGCGTTCGTGCGCGGCGACGGTGCGGCGCAATAAATTACAACGTGCAACTCGATGGGGCGAGCGCGTGAAATATTGAAATGGGTGCTCGGCATCAGCTTTACGCTGGCCGGCGCCAATCACTTCGCGCACACCGATTTTTACGTTAGCATCATGCCGCCGTACCTGCCGTGGCATGCGGCGCTGGTATACGTGAGCGGCGTTGCTGAAATGATGCTCGGCATTCTGCTGCTGTTCCGCCGCACCGAGAAGTTGGCGGCATGGGGCATGGTCGCGCTGATCATCGCCGTCACTCCGGCCAACGTGCAGATGGCAATCCATCCAGAGCACTATCCGGGCTACAGTCCGACCGCGTTGTGGGTGCGTCTCGCGTTGCAGGCCGTGCTGATTGCTTGGGCGTTCTGGTACACGCGGCCGCCGGGTAGCGGCCGATAGGTTGCGGCATTTTCGCTTGCGGGTAGGTGCCGGCGCGGGCGCCTGCATTTTGCACATAAAGGCTCTATTGACTTGGATGGCGAATTCATTGAATATCTAGTTGTCTATACAATTAAGATCAAACCGTGAATTTCCTCTCGGTTAGCGCATTGCCTACTCTTGAACCAGGCGGAGTGCCGCTGCATGTCCAGATCGCCGAAGGGCTTCTACGGCTGATCTCGATGGAGGGCAAGAAAGCGATCGGGAAATTGCTGCCCTCCGAGACCGACTGCGTCGAACACTTCGGTGTCAGCCGACTCACCGTGCGCCAAGCCATGTCGTCGCTGCATTCGCGCGGAATAATCGCGCGCCGCCGCGGCCGCGGTACTTTCGTTACGGGCTTGCCACTCGACCATGACATAGGCCGCGCTTTTGAGGATGAAATGCGCGCGGGCGGCCACAATTCCACCGTGCGTCTGCTCGAGTGGAAGCGCGTGCCGATGCCGGAAGAGATTGCCCAGATATTCAAATTCGAAGACACGTCGGAAATCTACCGTCTGCGCAGGCTGCGACTCATCGACGGCAAGATCCGCAGCCTGGAAGAACGCTATATACCGACTGTTATAGGTGATCGGATTTCGGCAAGCGAGCTCAATACGCAATCACTCTTTACGCTGCTGCGAAAATTGACCGGAGAAAAGCAGGCAAACATGCGGTTTGTGGTGAGCGTGGGCAGCGCGGATGCGGCGCTTGCGAAGATGCTCAAGGTGCCACGCAGAACCACGCTCGTTGTTCGCAAGAACACGTGCTATTTCCACAACGACCGTCCGCTTATGCATGGCACCGTCAGATTTGTCGCGCGCAACTACCAATTCAGGTTCAATGTCCGCATGGACCTGACACCGTAGCGGCAGTGCTGCGGAGAATATGCCAGATGCGGCCTTGCCGAATGTTGCTTGATCAATCCCGGTTTGAATTGAGAGGTTCCTGATGAAGGTAATGCTGCGTTACAGGGTCATGTTCGCGCTGTTGTTGACGGCGCTGTGCCCGGCCGGCGCCTGGTGCCAGTCGTGGCCCGCGAAGCCGGTGAAAATGATCGTCCCGTATGCGCCGGGCGGCGGAGCGGATATTACGGCGCGTGTCGTGGCGCAGATACTGACGGCTCGTCTGGGCCAGCAGGTGCTGGTCGACAATCGCGCCGGCGGCGGCGGCAACATCGCGACGGAACTGGTCGTCAAGTCGCCGCCTGACGGTTATACGATCTACATGGGGACCGTCGGGCAGGTTTGTATCAATCAGCACATGTACGACAAGCTGCCGTTCGACCCGGTCAGGGATCTCGCGCCCATCACGCCGGCCGGGCTTCCCGTGAACGTGCTAAACGTGCACCCTTCGATACCTGCAAAAAACGTCAGGGAATTGATTGCGCTTGCAAAAGCGCAGCCGGACAAGCTCAATTTCGCGACCGGCGGCATGGGCGCGTCGGATCACATGGCGACCGAGCTTTTCATGAGCATGACCGGGACGCGGATGGTACATGTGCCCTATAAGGGTGGCGGGCCCGCGATCATTGACCTCATCGCCGGCAATGTGGACCTGGGATTTTCGACGATGGCCACGGCGATCGGGCCGATCAAGACCGGCCGGCTGCGTGCCTTGGGAGTCACTTCCGGAAAGCGCTTCGAACTGCTGCCTGATGTGCCAACGATTGCAGAGGGTGGAGTGAAAGGTTACGAGTCGGTGGCGTGGTACGGATTATTTGCGCCGACCGGCACCTCTGGCGATATCATCAAGCGGCTAAATACGGAAACCGTGGCCATTCTGCAAATGGAAGACGTGCGCAAGCGCCTGACCGAGCTTGGCATCATTCCCGTATCGAGCACGCCGGAAGCATTTGCGGCTTACGTCCAGAGCGAGACCGCCAGGTGGGGGAAACTGGTCCGCGCCAACGGCATCAAGGCACAGTGAAGAGGCCGGCTGCCAGTCGTGCATCCAAGTTAATGGATCGTTTGCGCCAATTGAGAGGAGACGATAAATGACGACAGCAGTTGCCAAGCAACCGGTGTCCGTGCGACCCAACGAGGCGCCGATTGGCGCAGAAATCACCGGCGTCGACTTGTCCGGAGACCTCGACGACGACAGTTTCCGCAAGATCCGGGATGCGTATTACCGATATTCGCTGCTGATCATTCGCGGCCAGGCGATTTCCCCTGAGCAGCAAATCCGGTTTACCCGGCGTTTCGGCGATTTGCAACTGCATCATTTGAAGCAATACGTGCTGCCGGAACATCCCGAAGTCCTGATGCTCTCCAATATCATGGAAAACGGCAGGACGATCGGTCTTGCCGATGCGGGCCGCGTTGCCGTCTGGCACACCGATCTCTCTTATCTGAAAGAACCCGTGGCCGGTTCCACGTTGTATGCGCTGGAAATCCCGTATGGCGATACGGGCGAGGTGCTCGGAGACACTATTTTTACGAGCACATTCGCGGCCTACGACGCGCTGTCGCCGGAATTGAAAAGCAAACTGGCAGGTCTGCGGGCGGTCCATAGGATGACCAAGGGTGGTTATGAAAGCGACAAAGAGAAGTCGGCGTCCAGGCTTCAGTACAGCGATGAGCAAAAAAAGAATTTTGCCGATATCGCGCACCCGATCGTCCGCACGCATCCGGTGACCGGCCGCAAGTGCATTTACATCAATCCGTTGTGTACTGACGGGATCGAAGGCATGCCCGACAGCGGGAGCCTGCCGTTGCTCGAGGAGCTTTACGCGCATTGCACGCGGCCGGAGTTTACTTACCGGCATAAATGGCGCAAAGGCGATCTGCTGATGTGGGACAACTGTTCCGCTTTGCACCTCGCGGTCATGGATTATGCATTGCCCCAGCGCCGTTTGATGCACCGGATTACCCTGAAAGGCGCTGTACCCTTCTAACAACCTTCGTCTTTTGCAAAGGCGCAACTGGATATCACATGAGCTCAATGAAAGATTTGGTCAGTATCGTAACCGGCGCGTCAACTCCCAACGGGATAGGCAATGCCATCGCAAAGCGGTTTGCCGAGGCTGGCGCGTCGGTGTTTCTGGTCGCCGAGGGGACCACAGCCCAGCTCGAACTGGCGCGGCAGGAATGCATGAAGTACCCGGGCGCGGGACGCATCGAATACGGTGTTTTCGATCTCGCCGAACCCGGCGCTGCGGAAAGAATGGTCGAAGAAGGGCGCAAAAGATTCGGCAGGATCGACGTCCTCGTCAACAACGCCGGCATACGTTCGTACCAGAAGTTTGGCGATTTCTCGCGCGCCGACTTCGAGAAATCCGTTGCGGTCAACCTCGCAGCCCCTTTTTTTGCAAGCCAGGCCGTCCTGCCCGTCATGCGCGGACAAGGCGGCGGTCGCATCATCAATATAGCCAGTCAACTTGGGCGGGTGACCTTCGAAAAGCGCGCGCTCTACGGACTGACGAAAGCCGCGCTGATTCATCTGACCAAGTCGATGGCGCTCGAGCTCGGGAAGGAAGGTATCGTGGTCAATTCAATCAGTCCGGGGCCGGTCAAGACCCAGCCCGTTCTCGACCGCATGCAGGAGGACCCCGCAGACGCGCAGCGGCGCATCGATAGTTACATGCCGGCGGGCCGTTTCGGCGAGCCGGCAGAAATAGCGGACCTCGCCCTGTATCTGGCGACCACCAAAGCGACGTTTCTGCAGGGCGAGGACATCTGCATCGACGGCGGCTACACCATCCACTAGCCGGAGGACGACAGTTTGACGACTTTACTGCGCATAACGGCCTTACTCGCCGCCGCACTGTCATGCGCGGCTTGTCTGGGCCAGCCATATCCTGCCAAGCCGATTCGCATGGTTGTGCCATTTCCACCCGGCGGCGGCGGCGATATCGTGGCCCGCGTGGTCGGCCAAAAGTTGACCGAGCAATGGGGCCAGCAAGTGCTCATCGACAATCGTGCCGGCGCAAACGGCAACATAGCTTCACAGATTGTGGCGCGTGCAGTGCCTGATGGTTACACGCTTTACATGGCGTCGGCCGGGCCGATCACCATCAACCCGTCTCTGTATCAAGACATTGCGTTCAATCCGACGAGGGACGTCGTTGGCGTAGCGCTGGCGGCGCCGGTTTATTATGTATTGGTTGCGCACCCATCGATGGCGCCGGGGCGCCTGAGTGAACTTGTAGAGTTCGCGAAGGCGCGCCCCGGAAAAATCACTTTCGCTTCCGCCGGCGTCGGCAGTCCGGGACATTTGGCGACCGAAATGCTCGGCATGATGGCCGATATCAAGGTATTGCATGTCCCATACAAGGGTACCGGGCCGGCGCTGACGGACCTGCTTGGCGGGCAGGTAAATCTGATGTTTTCGGACATGACCGCGACGATAGGATATATCCGCGACAAGCGGCTCAAGGCGCTCGCCATCGGATCGCAGAAACGTGACCCGCGCATGCCCGAATTGCCGACCGTGATTGAATCCGGTCTGCCCCAGTTCGTCGCCGTGAACTGGATTGGTTTGCTGGCCCCTGCCGGCTCACCGCGGGCCATCGTCGACCGGCTCAATGCCGAAGTCAATCGCATTATCAGGCTGCCCGACGTGCAGGAACGCTTCGCAAGCGATGGGCAGGCCTTCGGCAAGAATACGCCGCAGGAGTTTGACGCATTCATCAAGGCGGACATTGCGCGCTGGAGCAGGGTGATCAAGTCTGCCAATATTCGCCCGGACTCGTAGCGATCATGCTGAACCGCTGCCAACGGAAAAGCGGGGACTATGTCGGTGGTTCAGGTTGCCGAAAAGCGCGCGACCGCCATCGCGCTTCACATGCGCTGGGGATGGAGATATGACGATTTCGATAAACAAAGCAATTATGCAGCGTGCGATCCTGGCTGCGGTTATCTTCGTGCTTGGCGTCAATTCGGTTTCGTCGCTGGCGCAGACTGCCTATCCTTACAAGCCGATACGCCTGATCGTACCGTTTGCGGCGGGCGGATCTACCGACGTGCTGGCGCGCGTCGTAGGCCAGAAACTTTCGCAAAAGCTCGGACAGCAAATCATTGTCGACAACCGGGCCGGCGCCGGCGGGACGATCGGTACGGAAATCGCCGCCAAGGCGGTGCCTGACGGTTATACGCTGGTGGTTGGCACGACGAGCACGCTGGCGATCAATGAAAGCCTGTACCACAAGCTCAACTACGATATTTCCCGCGACTTTGCGCCGATTACGCTGCTGGCCAAAGGGCCGTTCGTGCTCATGGTTACGCCCAGCCTGTCGGTGGCGACGCTGAAGGACCTCATTGATTACGCCAAAGCCAATCCGGGAAAGCTCTCCATTGCTTCGTCGGGCAACGGCACCTCGGTTCACCTGTCGGCAGAATTATTCAAAATTGTCGCCGGTATCCCGCAAGTCGTTCATGTGCCCTATAAAGGCGGCGGACCGGCGGGGTTCGCGCTCATGGCGGGCGAAGTGCAGATGATGATCAACGATTTGCCGCCGGCCATAGGGCCGATCAGGTCGGGAAAGCTCAGGGCGCTCGCAGTGGCCGACGCGAAACGCACGCAGTTGCTGCCCGACGTGCCGACGTTTGCCGAGGCCGGGTTGCCAGGGTACGAATCGCTCTCCTGGTTTGGTTTGCTGGCGCCAGCGACTACGCCAGCTGCGGTCATCTCGACCTTGAGCACGGCCACGGTAAAAATTCTGCGCGACGATCAGGATATCAAGGAGCGGTTTGTCGCGCTGGGCGTTGATCCGTTCGGCAGTACTCCCGCGGAATTAACGCGATATGCACGCGCCGAAGCCCGGAAGTGGGCGGATGTGATTCGCCGGGCAAATATCAGGATTGAAGAATGAGGGAACCGATGCCGAAACTACTAACCTCCGCGCAGGTCAGGCAATACGAAGACGAAGGGGCGACCTATCCCATCAGGGTGCTGCCCGCAGAATTGGCCCGCAAATGCTATCTGGAGATCGAGAAGGGAGAGGCATCCCATGGGCCCGCATTTCGCAAGGTCCTGCGCACCAAGCCGCATCTCGCGCTTAAGTGGGTCGACGATCTGGTCAATCATGCGGCCGTGCTGAACGCCGTCGAAGACATCATCGGTCCCGATATTCTGCTCTACAACCTCACGCTCTGGATCAAGGACGCGCACGATTCGTCGTTTGTCGGCTGGCACCAGGACTCAACTTATTTCCCGCTCGATCCCGCGGTGCAGATTACGGCATGGATCGCGTTGACGGACAGCGTCGAAGAGAACGGCAATGTTAAATACGTGCCCGGCAGCCACAAGTTGGGCCAACTCAGGCACGGTGAGCAGCCTGGCAGCGGGAGCCTTCTTTCGAAAGGCCAGCATATCGTCGAGCCCGTCGACGCCACGGTAGTAAAAAGCATTTCGCTGCAGCCCGGCGAAATGTCGCTCCACCATACACGGCTGGTGCATTTTTCAGAGCCGAATCATTCGGCGCGGCGACGGATCGGGCTTGGCATCAGCTATATACCGACGTCGGTGCAGTGCACGGGTACCGTGCGCCATACCGCAATGCTCGTGCGCGGAATCGACCGCTACAATCATTTTGACCACGAACCCCGCTTAAGCGCGGATTTCGACCCGGTCGTTGAGCCGTTTCGCCAGGATGCGATCGCGCGCTACAACCGGGCGCGTGACGAACAGGTTGCGCTCAAGGCAAAGTTGTTTGCTGCGGCATCCTGATCGCATCGCTCCCGTCCCGCAAGGAAAATTCAGGAGCAACAGACGTCATCTGCCCGACTCCCGGGTGGCGACCGCGCGCTTGCCGGGACGCCTTGGTTGCCGCGTGCCTTTGCGCCAGCCACTTCGGCAAATGCCTCCTTGGCAATCATGAAACTGCTGAGGGATGCGTAGACTCCCGCGTAGCAATATGCGTGCGGCAATATTTCACCAATCTCTTTTTTGATGCGGCCGGCGCGCAGACACGTCTTGGTATGCATTTTGACAGCCGGGGCCCACCCTTGCGCCGCGGTCATTGCCAGCGACAACATCGCCCGCGTCTTGTGATTGAGCCCGGGGCGCGCGCATCGATTGAGCGGGCCTGTTTTGCGCGTGGCAGAGGCGTGAAGTTCGCTGTAGACTGCGCGCTTCGTCGAAAACGACAGAATTTTATCAGGAGGAAACACATGGCAATTCAGGACGCTGCTTTGCAGCAGGGCAACGAATTCAAAGGCAAGGTCGCGCTGGTCACCGGAGCGACGCGCAACATCGGGCGCTCGATCGCGCTGGCGCTGGCCGCAGGCGGCGCGTCGGTCGCGGTCAATTCGCGCGTCTCGCGCGAGGCCGGCGAGAAGATCGTCAAAGAAATAAATGCCGCGGGTGGACAGGCCGAAACGTTCGTCGCCGACGTCGCGGATGCGAAAGCAGTCAATGCAATGGTCGAAGCCACCGTCAAGAAGTTCGGGCGCCTAGACATGCTGGTCATCAACGCATCGGTGCGCAAGCAGACGCCGTTCGCCGACATGAGCTTCGACGAATGGAAAGGCATACTCGGCATCACGCTCGACGGCTCGTTTCACCTCGCCAAGGCCTGCCTGCCGCACATGATCAAGGCCGGCGGCGGCGCCATCGTCACGCTGGGCGGCATGATGGCATTGTCAGGCGCGAAGAACCGCGTGCACGGCTCGGTCGTCAAGCACGGCCTCGTCGGCATGACGCGCGCGCTGGCGCTCGATCTCGCGCAATACAACATCCGCGTAAACTGCGTATCGCCCGGGCAGATGAATACCGCGGCTGCCGGCGAAGAAATCACCGAACGTCCGGCACCCAGCAAAGCGGTACCGATCGGGCGCAAAGGCGAGCCGGAAGAAGTCGCCGCTGCCGTGCGCTTCCTGTGCAGTCCCGCCAGCAGCTTTATCAGCGGTCAGACACTGCACGTCAATGGCGCGCAGATGATGTACTGATGAAGTTTTTTTTCATCGCGGCTGCTGCATTGTGTGTTGCCGCCACGTTCAACGCAGCGGCGCAGAGCGATTATCCGCACAAGCCGATCCGCCTGATAGTTCCATTCGCGCCTGGCGGCGGCACCGACATCGTCGCGCGCGTGATGGCGCAAAAGGCCGGAGAAATCTTCAAGCAATCGGTCGTTGTCGATAATCGCGGCGGCGCCGGCGGCGTGATCGGCATGGAAATGGCGGTGCGCGCGATTCCGGACGGCTACACGCTTGGCATCGTCTCGGGCAGCATCGCAACGACTGCGGCCGCGTATAAATTACCGTTCGATCCGGTGAAGGACTTCGCGCCGATCAGCATGCTCGGGGAAGCGGGCTTTCTGCTGACGTTGAACCCCGCGGTGCCGGCAAAGACGACGCAGGAGCTGATCACCTACGCGAAAGCGAATCCCGGGAAGATCGCGTACGGCTCGTCCGGCTCCGGTGGCACTTCGCATTTGGTGGGCGAGCTCTTCGACCTGATGGCGGGCACGCAGATGACGCACGTGCCGTACAAGAGCTCGGGGCCCGCGCTCACCGACATGCTGGGCGGGCAGATCCAGATGATTTACGGCAGCTCGCCGCTGGTCACGCCGCAGATGAGTTCAGGGCGGTTGCGAGTGATTGCGATCACGACCCTGAAACGCAGCCGCGCTCTACCCAACGTACCGACGGTTTCGGAATCGGGCGTGCCCGGGTTTGAAACGATCACGTGGTACGCGCTCTCCGGTCCGCGCGGCCTGCCGCCGGCCGTCGTAGCGCGCTGGCAGACGACGCTGACTACGGCACTGCAATCGCGCGAGATGAAGGAACGTTTCGAACTGGACGGACTGGATACGCCGGAAGTCGGCGCCGCTTACTTCAATCAGGTGCTGCAGCGCGACCTCGCCAAGTGGACGAAGGTCGTCAAGGCGAAAAACCTCAAGCTCTGAGCGGACGTGCGCTCAGGCGCCGGCGCGCACCACCGGGTTGCGCAGCACGCCGATGTCCTTCTGGATAATTTCGCAGACGTCCCCATGTTTTAAATCAGGCAAGGTCGGGTTGTCCGTGCCAAGCCAGATCACGTCGCCCGGCCACAACGTCATGTATTTCGAAATCTCCGCGATGTAGTGCTGCGCGGAGAACAGCATCTTGTCGGTCGTGTACTCGGCCGCCTGTTGGCCGTTGATATTGACTGAAACGGTGAGCGCCATCGGGTCGAGTCCGGTCGTGATGAAAGGCCCCATCGGTTTCCAGGTGTCGCAGTTCTTCGCGCGCCACAGCGTGCGGTCGGAAGCCTGC
Organism: Betaproteobacteria bacterium; assembly: GCA_947474275.1. Lineage (GTDB taxonomy): Bacteria > Pseudomonadota > Gammaproteobacteria > Burkholderiales > SG8-41 > PALSA-1004. The sequence goes on along the minus strand of CANJHY010000021.1, from coordinate 16,874 downwards.
CAGCCGCGGTCGCTGACGTCGTTGCCCAATGTATAGCCGAGCACGCACGAGAGCGCATCCGCTTCTGACAGGTTGCGCGCCCGCTTGCCGATGACGGCGACAAGTTCGCCTTCATATTGCACCGGGCCGGGCGAGTCGGCGGGTATCACTATCGTTTCGCCGGTTGCGATCAGAGCGTTGTTAGAGCGGTAACCGACGTCCGCTTTCTGCGGCGGCTTCGTATTGGTGCCTTTGCGCTTGTTGCCCCATTCGAGGTGCGCCAGGTAGTTGAGGCCGGCACAATAAAAATTCGCGGGTTCGCACGGCAGCAGCACCTTGAGCGAGGACAACGTATGGCGTTTGTCGGTCGTGCGCCAGGCGGCGAACAGCGAGCCGTCGAGTTCGACGACCGTGCTGCCTTCGACGCTGCCGAAGAAGACGCGGCCCTGCAGATCGAAACGTCCTAATTTCATATTGTCCCGCGATTTGAATGAGGTGTGCGCGACCGAAAGAATACTATATTTGCCGTTGCCATCGATTAAACTTCCACCGTTATGCGCGCCGATCGCACGCCGCCGGTATCATCGAAAAGTCCTTACAACGCAGGGAGAGTTCGCCGCATGCCCCCAGGCCGCATTTTCCAGCGCGGGTTTCTGCTCGCGCGCTTCCTGCCGCTCACTTGGTGCTGCGGTCTCTTGTTCGCGGGCATGGCGGTCGCCGGCTGGATCAAGCTGCGCTACGGATTCAATTTCATGGACGAAGGCATGTTCATGGTGGACGGCTGGCGTTTGAGCTCGGGCGATCGATTGTTTCCGGACAGCCGCATCAATGCCGTCATGATGTATGCGATATTCAATGCGGCAGTTTTCAAATTATTCCCGGGAATCACGCTGCTGGGCTTTCGCGAGCTGCAGCAGCTGTTCGCATTGCTGGCAATCACGTTGTTCGCGGCGGCGGCGTATCGCTGGACGGGCAGGCTGTGGTTGATATTGCTGGCGCTTTCGGTGTTTGCATTTACGGGGCTCGACGTGGTCGGCGCCAACGCCAATCTTTCATACCTGACGTATCCGCACCTGTTTTTCCTGCTGCATTTGTCCCTGCTGCTGTTTGCTCTCGATAGCCGCCGCCCGGTCGTGCGCCCGGCGTTTTTCGTGACCTCGGGCGTATCGCTGTGGGCGGTCGGGTTCAGCTTCCTGCCGCTCGCATCGGCCATGGCGATCCCCGTCGCGACATGGCTCGCCATGCGGCACATGGGATGGCGGGAAGAATTTACCCGCAGGGAAATGCTGCTGGTCATTGGTCCGGGGCTCGCGTTATGGGCGGTTTTTCTCGCGGTCTGCAGTCATGAGTTCGTGCCCGCGCTGCTGGATATTTACCGCTACATCAAGGAAGGCGGCGTTGAATCCGGATTCGACCGCGTGCCGCTCCAATACGTCGGCGTGACCGCGGTCTTCGCTACGGTGCTGGTTTCCATCAGTCATTTGTCGTTGCCCGTATTTTTCAGAATGGGCGCGCTGACAGTGATGATGATGTTTATCATTGCCAACACCAATTTGTTCAACCTGGTCACGTCGTTCTGGCAGGGTTGGTTTCCTCTGCAGATGTGGTTCTGCGCGCTGATGATGGTGACGATGGCGGCGCTGCTCGGCCGCCTGTTTTGCCGTGCGCGATGCGGAGCAGCCTTCGACCGGACTGACGTGCTGTATCTGGTGCTGGTGCTTCCTTCCGCTTTGTTCGCATTGTTGTTCAGCCAGTTCACCGTCACCGGGGTGCTGGTCGTCAGTTACGTGGCTCTGCCTGTGAGCACGGCACTGGCGCAATTTACGTTCACACGATTGCAAAATCTTCGCATCGGGGAAAAAGCGGCCGCACTGGCGGTCGCCGCATTACTGCTGCCTTTTTATTACAACCTAGTGCGCGCGGATTGGGAGTTCACGTTCTTCGACTTGCCGCCGAAATTTCTCACGCGCCCGCTGGCAGGTGGCTTTGGCGAGGGGATTTATACCAGCGAATTCAACCATGAACTCGTCGCCTGGCTCGTGCAGACCGCAAAACTTCATTCGAACGAAGGAGATTTCGTCATCGTCGAAGGGCAATCGCCTATGGTCTATATGACCATCCGGCGACGGCCCGCTCTGAATCACTCTTTTACCGGATGGGCGTCGTCGCGCTCGCTGCAACGCGACGCGTTGGGAGTCATGGTGCAGCAGGGGCGGGAGCCGAAAATCGCGTACCGGTTTTTGTTTGCCCCCATGATTTTGCCCGGAGCAGCATCCGCCGAAAAGTTCACCCTTGGCCCGCGCTTCAATTATCAGCAAAGCGAACCGCTTTCCACCTACCTGGCGGGGCACATGCGGTATGCCGATGCCTTTGATTTCCGCGGGCGCAGAGTGGTCGAACTCTACGTTCGCGCGCCGGAAAGCGCGGCGAAGCCCTGACGTCGCAGGTGTTTTGCCTGTGCGCAACAGCCCTGTTCGGCGATCAGTCTATTTTCAGGTTTGCGGCCTTGACGACTTTCGCCCAGCGGGCAGTGTCTTCCTTGAGATAGGTGCCGAACTCCTTGGGCGCCATCAGCGCGGGCTCGGCGCCGACGCCGGAGAGGAAGTTTTTCATGTCGTCGCTGTTGGTGATTTTCGCCACTGCTTCATACAGGCGGCGGATGATAGGTTCCGGCGTCTTCGCCGGCGCGAGCAGGCCGGTCCACGAGTTCACCTCGAAACCTGTGAGCCCCTGTTCGCTGATGGTGGGCAAATCGGGCATTTGCGGTGAGCGTTTCAACGAAGCCACGCCAAGCGCGCGCACGCGTCCAGCCCTGATGTGGGCGGAGAGCGCGGTGGCTCCCGTGCAGATCATCGGTATCTGTCCGCTCAGCACGTCTATCATCGCGACGGCCGCACCCTTGTAAGGGATATGCACGATGTCGATGCTGGCCATGACCTTGAATAGTTCTCCGCACAAATGTGGCGAGCCGCCGTTGCCGCTCGATGCAAAGTTGAGCGTGCCCGGCTTGGCCTTGGCGAGCGCGATCAGTTCCTTGATGTTGTTCGCCGGCACTGCGGGATTGACGACCAGTACATACGGAATCGACGCATACATCGCAATGGGGGCCAAGTCTTTGATGGGGCTGTAGCCGAGATTGGAATAAACGCTGGGGCCAACTGCCAGTGGGCCGGCGACGCCGATCAAGAGCGTATAGCCGTCGGGAATGGCTTTCGCCACCATTTCGGAACCCATGTTCCCGCTCGCACCGGAGCGGTTGTCGACCACTACTTGCTGTCCCAGCTCATTTCCCAGGCGTATCGCGAGCGCGCGGCCGAGGATGTCGTTGGTGCTGGCACCGGGCGGGTAGGGCACGATCAGGCGTATCGGCCGGTTGGGATAGGTTTGAGCACACGCGAGCTGGACGGCGGCCGCACACAGCAGCGCAAGAAAAAATTTCGGCGCGAAAATCGCACGCGTCTTGAAAAGCATCATGGCTACTCCTCCAGGAAACTGCGCTGCGGCCTGATTGGAACGTCAGCGCCCGTGCATTCTACTTGGAATGCGTGGAACGTTCAGCACAGCAACCGCGTTACCTCGGCAATGTCCTTGATGTTTTCGAGTTTTTGGATCATGTCGAAGGCCTGTCCGGCACGGCTTTCGCCGATGTGTTGCGAATGGTGCGCGCAGTCGATAAATTTTTCGTGCAGAACGTTCCACGCGAGCTCGCGCGTGGGCGAGCCGGGCGCCTTGTCGACGCGTATGGTTTCTGATTTTCCATTGCTTAAATGGATTTCAACCTCGACAAAGCCCTTGCTGCCCGAGCTGCGCGTTTCGAACAGCGGATCGTCGCCGCGGCAGGCGGGGTTTTCCGCGGCATCGATGCGTTCGTAGAGAGTCGCAATCTCCTTGCGCTGCACGTATTCGTCGGTAAACGTTGCCAGCGCGCATTTACCGTCCAGCAGCGCGGCTGCCAGCGGATAGTGCAGGCTGAATTTGCCTTCAAGCCCGGTCACCGGGCGCGGATAGGTGAGCACGTGCATGCCGCCCGGCGGCATGCGGCAAATCACCTTGGCGACATTCGTTGCATCGCAAGCGAGTTTCCCGCGCAGCGCGAGCAGGCCGTCGATCGCGCGGTGGGACGCGTAGCAGCAGGGGAATTTTTTCAGGGCGAGACCCGGATCGACGATGATGTAAGGCTTGCCCAGGCCTTTGACGGTGATATCGACACTGGATTCGGCCACGCCGTAGGAACTGAAGAAGCCGGCTTTAGCTTCGAGCACGTCGGGCGCAGCACTGAAGCCGGAAGCGGCGAGATTGAAAGCGGTGAGCGCACTGCGTGCCGCGATGCCGGTATGCAGCGGCTTGGTCATGGTGCCGAAGTTGCGCCGCAGTCCGCTGGACATCGACGAAGCGATGCCGAACGCCTGTTGGATCGCCGCGACATCGAGCTTGTGCAGTTTCGCGAGTGCCGCGAGACCGGAGAATAGCGCCAACGTGCCGGTCGCGTGAAAACCGCGCTGATAATGGCCGTTGGTCATGCCGATGCCGATATTGCCGCCGACTTCCACGCCCACCAGATAGGCTTCGATGAACGCGCGGCCATCGACGCGTTTGCCATGGATGCTGGCGAGCAGGGCGGCGACGATGACGGCGCTGGGATGCGCGGGCATGATGGACAGCACGTCGTCGTAATCAAGTGCGTGGCCGAACGTGCCATTGACGAGAGCTGCGGTTTCCGGTGCCGCGGTCATTGCGGTGCCAAGTATCGGTATGGGGCCCGGCGCCTGCGCGGCAGCGAGATACTTATGCAGGGGTTCCGCGACTTCCGAGCCCGCGCCGGCGACGATCACCGCGAAAGTATCGGCGAGCGCTTTTTTGGCTTTTTCCGTGCTGGCGGGCGGGAAGTCGGAGATGGAGGTGCGCGCAATAAATTCTGCGATGGCCGCGGTGGCGCCCATGGTCGTGCCTTTCATTTTCCGGTTGGTGAGTATGATACCGCGTGACGGCAGCGCAACGGATTCCGCGAATACGCGTAAAATCGCAATCGCAAATCAATGCGACCGCATTTCAAGTGCGGCTTGAACTCGTCAGGCAAATCAAAAATGCAGCGTGCAATTTGTTTATGGGCATTGGCTGTGCTGTGCGGCGGCATTGCGCATGCGCAGCCTTATCCGAGCAAACCGATCCGCATCGTCATTCCGTATCCGCCCGGCGGCGGCACCGATATTGTGATGAGGCCGGTGAGTGTGCGCCTCTCCGAGCGCCTCGGCCAGCCGGTCGTCATCGACAATCGCGGCGGCGCGACCGGTACGATAGGCAGCGAATCCGTTGCGCGCGCAGCACCCGACGGTTACACGTTGCTCGCGCATACCAACGCTGGCATCACCATCCTGCCGCATCTGAACAAGAAGCTGCCGTACGATCCGCTGAAAGACTTTGCGCCGGTGACGATGGCCGCCTCGTCGCCATACATATTCGTCGTGCATCCGAAAGTCGCGGCGACTTCCGTCGCGCAAATCATTGCGATGGCCAAGGCGCGGCCGGGCGAGCTCAATTACGCGACGTCGGGTAATGGCGCATCGACACATCTGGCAACCCTGCTGTTCTGCCAGATGGCGGACATCAAAATGGTGCATATCCCCTATAAAGGGTCGGGGCCGGCGACCACTGAATTGCTCGCGGGGCAGGTGCAGATGCGCTTTTCCAGCATACCGCCGGTATTGCCGCACGTGCGCAATGGCCGCCTGCGCGCGCTGGCAGTGACCAGCGCAAAGCGTTTCAGCCTGCTGCCGGACCTGCCCACCGTGGCGGAAACCTTGCCGGGTTTCGACGTCGAATCCTGGTACGGCGTGTTTGCGCCGACCGGCACGCCGCCTGCCATCATCAAGAAGCTGAATGCGGAATTCGCCGCGGCGCTGAGTTCGCCCGAAATCAAGGCGTTGCTGGCGACCGACGGCTCGGAAGTCGTCGCCTCGTCGCCGGAATATTTCGGCAAGGTCATACGCGCGGAATTCGCGCGCTGGGCTCCGGTGGTCAAGGAGTCCGGGGCGAAAATCGACTGAGGCATTGCGCGCCGCTGATGATTGAAGACATGATTCCTGCCGACAAGGTGCTGCTCGACGTCGCGGACTACGTCGGCGACTATGTCGTGACGAGCCAGCTCGCCCGCGATACTGCACGCTATTGCTTGATGGATAGCCTGGGATGCGCGCTCGAAGCGCTCGACCATCCCGACTGCAGCCGATTGCTGGGACCGACGGTGCCCGGCACCACGGTGGAACACGGCGCGCGCGTGCCGGGTACCGGGTTCGTGCTCGACCCGGTGACCGCCGCATTCAACATCGCAACCATGGTGCGCTGGCTCGATTTCAGCGACACCTGGATTACTGCGCAGACCTCGCACCCTTCGGACGACATCGGCGCGATACTCGCGGTGGCGGATTATGTCAGTCGCGCCGGCAGCGCTGCCGGCCGACCGGCGGTTACCGTGGGCACGGTGCTCGACGCGATCATCAAGGCGCACGAACTGCAGGGCGGTCTGGGCGCAAAAATCCGTCTAAGCGAAGCAGGGATCGACCATTCGTTCTTGCCCAAAGTTGCCTGTGCAGCAGTCGTGGCCAGATTGCTTGGCGGCACCCGCGAACAGATCGTTGCGGCGACGTCGCTCGCGTTTTTTGATGTCAGCCTATGCGTGCACCGCTTCGGCTCGAACGTCGGTCCGCGCAAAGGCTGGGCGTCCGCGGATGCCACGAGCCAGGCGGTGCGGCTCGCCATGATCGCGGTCCAGGGAGAGCCGGGCTACCCGCAGGTGTTGAGCCAGCCGAAGTGGGGATTCAACAAGTCATTTCTCGGCGGGCGCGAATTCGCCGCCGGTACGTATGGGACGGCGGTAATGGAAGGCGTCTTGTTCAAACTGCTGTGCCCGGTGGTGATACATGCGCAATCCGCGATCGAGTGCGCGGTGCGGCTCCATCCTGCCGTGCATAAGCGGTTGGACGATATTGCGGCGATCAAGATCGACGTGCACGTTGAGACTTTCAACAAGATCAACAAGACGGGTACTCTGCGCAACGCGGCCGACCGTGATCACTGCCTGCAATACGCGGTGGCAGTGGCGCTGTTGCAGGGTAAATTGACGGCGAACGACTATGCGGACGAAGTCGCCTCCGATCCGCGCATCGACCGACTGCGCACGCTCATGCAGGTTACGGAAAATCCGCGTTACACGGCGCTGCTGCGCGACCGCGCGATCGGCGCCAATCCGAATGCGATCGAAGTCATCTACAAGGATGGAACGAGCAGCGGCGTCATCGAAGTCGAATTCCCGGTCGGCCACCCGCGCCGGCGCGAGGAGGGCATCCCCCAGCTTATCCGCAAGTTCGAATCCAATCTTGCGCTGCGTTTTGCGGCCGGCCGCCGGCGCGCAATCATGGCATTGTGTCTAGACCACGCGCGGCTTGCTGATACCTCGGTCCACGAGTTCACCGATCTTTTCGCCGCATAAGGTGCGTCGCCTGCATTGAAAGCTGCCCATGTCCGATCTCAACGAACCCAAAATTCCCGTCGATCAACCCTGCGCGGCGCCCGACCTCAACCCGCGCAAGTCGTCGATTGAGGTGCCACCGGGCGCCTGTGACTGCCACGCGCATATATTCGGCGACCCAGCGCGCTATCCGTACAAGACGGTGCGGCGCTACACGCCTTCCGCCGCCAGCGTCGATGATTACCGGCACATGCTGACAGTGCTGGGTATAGAGCGCGCGGTCATCGTGCAGACCGGCATCTTCCACGGCAACGACGTGACGTACGACGTGCTCCAAGAGTCCAATGGCAAATGGCGCGGCATTGCACTGCTCGACGGCAGCGTGACGACCCAGGAAATCGCGCGTTTGAACGATGCGGGGTTTCGCGGCGTGCGTTTGAATCCGCGCAACGTCAAAGCCGACGATTTGAAAGACATGGAAATCATCGCGCAGAAAATCGCGCCTTTCGGCTGGCACCTGCAATTTCATCTCGATGCGCGCGACCTCGTCACGCTGGCGGATCGGCTGCGCAAGCTGCCGGTCGAGATCGTCGTCGATCACCTCGGGCATATGCCGGTGGAAGCAGCTGTAGACCATCCGGGATTCCAGGAACTGCTCGCCATGCTGCGCGAGGGCCGTTGCTGGGTGAAATTGTCATCACCCAACCGCTTCGGCGATCCGCGGCCGCCGTATCCGTCAGTATTGCCGTATGCACGCGCGCTGGTCGATGCTGCGCCGGAGCGCTGCTTGTGGGCGACCGATTGGCCGCATTCGCGGTTTGCGGGCTTCATGCCCAACGACGGCGACCTGCTGGATCTGCTCGCAACGTGGGTGCCGGACGCCGGCGTGCGCAAGAAAATTCTCGTCGACAATCCGGCGCGGCTGTACGGGTTTGCGAAATAATTTTCCGGTACGGCGGCCGCGCGGAATAAATCCACGGCCGACTCACGGTAAACTGGCCGCCGGAGGACGTAAACCGTTACGAAAGGCTTCCGTGATGCGCAAACCGCCAATCATTGCCGCCCTGTTGCTGGCCGTCCTGTCGGCCATCACCCAAACTGCCGCTGCGCAGACCGCCGGCAAAACCATGCGCGTCGTCGCGCTGAAGCTGCCCGAATACCTTGGCCAGCCGGTGATAGTGGACAACCGCCCGGGCGCTTCCGGTACGCTCGACGCCGAAATGGTGGCGCGCTCCGCACCCGACGGCAAGACGCTGTCGATCGCCAATGTCGGCACGCTGACCGTGCTGCCGCATCTGCTGGTGCATCCGATTAACAATGAAAGGAAACGCAATGCAGTTTGACTGGTCCACACTCGGGAGCAAGGCGCCGACCGCGCTGGTAAAGGCGCGGACACTCGCGCATCACGCGGCGCAGTGGCCGGCCAAGGCGGCACGTGCAAATCTGGAGGCGCTGCCGGACGAAAGCCAATCCAGCCTCGAATGGGATGGTGAGCACAGCGCATTGTTTTCGCAATCGCTGCCGGCGGGCGGCGCCGAAGTGCGCGTCGGCCTGCGCCTTGCCGGCCTTGCACTGATACTGAAGCGCGGCAGCCTGGTGCTCGATACCTATGAGCTTGCGGGCCGGCGTGATTCCATGGTCGGCGTGTGGCTCGATTCGGCGTTGCGCGCGCTGGGGCTCAAAGCGGCGAGCGACGTGACCCTGCCTTATACGATACCTTCACATCCGGTTGCGCGCGGTTCGGCTTATGCTTTCAGCGGCGAGATGGAGGCCTTCGACGAACTGGTGAGCTGGTTTGACGCGGCAACAGATATGCTTGATGAAGTTCGCGCGGGATGTACCGATGCGCACGCCGGCGCAGTGCGCTGCTGGCCGCACCACTTCGACATCGCGACCCTGCTCAATTTCGAACCGGCAGAGGACGGAACTGCGCGCTCGATCGGCATCGGTTTATCGCCGGGTGACCACCATTATCACCAGCCGTACGTTTACGTCAGCCCGTGGCCGCATCTCAAAGCCGCGGGCTTGCCATTGTTGCCGCCGCCGGGCCACTGGCACACGCAGGAATTCGTGGCCGCAGTGATGACCGGCGATCAAATCCTGGCGCTCGACGATCGCCGTGCAGGCACGCTTGCATTCGTGCGCGCCGCATATGATATCGGGCGTGAGAGGCTGGGCATCGCAGCACCTGATCCCGAATCCGGGCCTGAATCCGAGCCGGAACCTGCAGTTGAACCCGCCGCGAACACGCAGGGCGCAGAAACCGGCAATGGTTAACCCCGCGGTATCGGTTGCGCCGGAACTGGCGCCGCATGGTTACGTGATCACGCAGCCGGTGCGCGGCGCCGTGATCCCGATGGACCTCACTTTCGTGCTGACGCGCGACGAAATCTATGTGCCGATCTCGGCGCGTAAACCGGCGGGCAAGGGGCCTTTCCCGGTGATCGTGATGGGCCGCGGCGCCGGGCGCGGCGGTGTCGCGCAAGTCGAAAAGCAGGTCGACGGGCTCGCCGCCATGCAGGACGAGATGATAGGCCGCGGTTACGCGGTCGCGTTCGTCAATTATCGTAACGAAATCCCGCATTTGTACGAAGACACGCAGCGCGCCCACAATCTGCCGGACAACCTCAGCGGCGAGGGCCGCACGCTGAAGTCGGCGCCGACGCTGGATTCGGATGACCTGATCGCGATTCTCAAGTACCTGCAGACGCTCGCTTACGTCGACAAAGACGCCATCGGCATCGTCGGCGTCAGCCACAGCGGCGAGATGATTTTAAAGATCGCGGCCGAGACGACGTTCGCGGCGGGTGTTGCGATCGAAGGCGCATCGCACGAATTCCTCAGCGTCAACACCGGTCCCACCGCGCCGCGCCTGGACAAAGTGATGCAGTACCAGGACATCGAGGTGGTGAAAAAGAACGCCGACAAGCAGCGCGCGATGGAGCGCATCCGCCGCATCAGCACGCCGATCCTGCACATCGGCCGCGATACAGACCATCTGCAGGGCATATTCGAGCTCGCGCACGAATGGATGCAGGAAGCCGGCAAGGACTCGACATGGGTGAGCTTCGATCACCCGGTACACGGCTTTCCGTTTATCTACCGCCAGGATGACGGCACCTATGCGCCCGACGCGGTGCAGCGCAAAGCGTTCGATCTCTTCATGGATTTTTTCGACCGCCACCTTAAGCGCGCGGGGTAACGCGCGAGCAGTGCAGCGAGGAGAGGCGTCAGGCGAAAGACGCGCTTCGCCGAGAGACGCCGGGCGGGAGACGAGAGGCGAAGAAACCCGTCTATCGTCTATCCTGCTTTTTTCGTCTGTCGGGTTCTCAATCCACCTTCGCGCCGGAACTCTTCACGACCTTCGCCCACTTCTCCGTTTCGTAGGTGTGGACTTTCCAGAAGTCCGCCGGCGTGCCTGCGATCGAGGTGCCGCCGAGTTCGGCCATGCGCGCAATCATTTTGGGGTCGGCCAGCGCGTCGTTGATTTCTTTGTTGAGTCTCGCCACCACCGCGGCCGGCGTGCCTTTCGGCGCGCCCATGCCGAACCATGCGCTGGCTTCATAGCCGGGCACAGTCTCCGCGACGGTCGGCACATCGGGCAGTTGTGGCGAACGCTTCGCCGTAGTGACGCCCAGCGCGCGCAGCTTGCCGGAGCGGATGAACTCGATCGACGACGGCATGTTGTCGAACATCAGGTGCACCTGGCCGCCGATCAGGTCGGGAAATGCCGGGCCGGCGCCCTTGTAAGGCACATGAGTCATTTTGAGACCGGTCATCGACATGAACAACTCGCCCGATAAGTGGACCGAGGTGCCGGCGCCTGACGAAGCGAGAATCACCTTGCCCGGGTTGGCTTTGACGTGGGCGATGAACTCGGGGATGGACTTGACCGGCAGCGACATTGTTACTTCCATCACGTTGGGCACACGCACCAGCCCGGCAACTGGATCCATGTCGCGCAGGAAGTTGAAAGCTAGGTTGCTGTAGAGCGTGGCATTGATCGCATTGGCGGGATTGACCAGGAACACCGTGTAACCGTCCGGCGTCGACTTGATCGCGAGCTCGGTGCCGATGTTGTTGCCGGCGCCCGGCCGGTTGTCGATCAGCACCTGCTGGCCGAGGCGCTCCGACAGCCGCTGACCCATGATGCGCGCGAGTATGTCGGTGGTGCCGCCGGGCGGGTAGGGCACGATCCAGCGTATGGTGCGCGTCGGATACTCATCAGCCGCGACCGCTGGTGCGGCGTAAACGAGCGCGGCGGCAAGAGTCAGGAATGCAGCAAGCAGTACTTTCATTGTTTCTCCTCCGGGGTTTAACCTATTTTTACCAACGATACCTGTATGCCGCCGCGCCGGCAAGCGGCGCACGGCTAACGGTTTTTGCTTTGCGACACGTCCATGATCATGCGCGAAAGCAAGTAAAGCCGCGGCTCGATCGAATCGATATAGACGTATTCCGCATCATTTGAATGCGCGCCGAAGCCCTGCAGGCCGAAACGCTCGATGACGGGCGCTTTGGTTTTGAGCGCCGCGAAAGCCGCATCCGTGCCGCCGCCTTCGGCGACGTCGCCGATGACGAGTTCCTTGCCGAGTTCGGCGTAGATGGTCTGCGCATGCTTGGCGAGCGCCGCGTTGGCGGGCGTCAGTTCGAGCAGCGGCGCTTTTTCCTTTTTGGCGAGCGACATGACGGGCTCGAACGGCGCGGCAGGTGCGCTCAGTGCGGCGCCTGCTCCGAACAGCAGCACGGCAGCGCATGCCGCGTGCCGGCAAAGGAAATTCGTGTTCATTGGCGCAGTCATCGAATCGCTCCCCGGTCAGACAGGCAGCTAGGTTACCTGCGCTGTCGGCCGCGTGGCAAGACGTATAATCCTCAATCCCGCATTGCCTGCGACGAGATAGAGAAAGCACGCCATGAGTCACTGGTTCGAGTATTTTCCCGGCCATCACATGTGGTCACAGGGCATGATGTTCGGCATCGAGATGGCGGCGCAGGGCGCGGCGGCGCTGGGTGAAATCGACCAGATCGGGCAGCAGTTGAAGCCGCACGTCGGCGACAACGAGCGCTGGTGGCAGGAGTGGACCGCGATGGCAAAACGCATCGAGGGCTACGCAGACAAGGCGGCGGAGGACGGTTTTGAGCTGACGGCAGGCAGTTATTACCTGCGCGCGGCCACTTACTATTTCTGCGGCGAGCGTTTTATCGCGCCGTCAGAACGCAAATGGGACACTTATCGCAGCTGTCTGCGCTGCTTTCAGAAGGGCATCGCGACGCGCTATCCGAATATCGAACGCGTACAGGTCCCGTACGAAGACACGACTTTGCCGGCGTGGTTCTACAAGGCCGACGTGCAGGGCTCCGCGCCGACGGTCGTGATGTTCGACGGGCTAGACAACGCGAAGGAACTCTCCGTTTTATTCGGCGGCGTAGAGATCGGTCGCCGCGGCATTCATACTCTGGCGATCGACGGGCCGGGGCAAGGCGAGGCGCTGCGTCTGCAGGGCATACCGAGCCGTTTTGATTACGAAGTGCCGGCGCGCGCCGCATACGAGTACCTGGCGCAGCGTCCCGAAGTCGACGCCAAGCGCATGGCAGTGATGGGCTTCAGTATGGGCGGGTATTACGCGCCGCGCGCAGCGGCTATGGAGCCGCGCTTCGCGGCGTGCGTCGCGTGGGGCGGGCACTGGGATTATCACGAGTCGTGGGTGCGGCGGCGCAAGATCATGGAAGCGGGCGGCACCAAGCTCTCCGCGCCGTCGTTTCAGTTGCCGTGGGTGCTCGGCATGCCCGACATGGACGCCTGCATGAAAAAGCTGGAGAACTACCGGCTGGCCGGCGTTGCCGAAAAAATGCGCTGCCCGTTTTACTGTATCCACGGCGAGAACGACAATATCGTGCCGCTCGAATTCGCGCAGCGCCTGTATGATGCCTGTGGATCGCCGGACAAGACGTTAAAAATATTGACCACGCTCGACGGCGGCAGCGATCATTGCCAGGAAGACAACCGGCAAGTCGGCTCCAATCTCGTCGCGGATTGGCTGGCCGAACGCCTGGGCGGAAGGCTTTAAGTCATTCAGGCAAAATTTTAACCGCCGATGAACGCCGATGAACGCCGATTCAATTGGAATAGAAAATTGATAATTGATATGCACAACGTTAAAGCGAGAGAGGGGCAGTTCGTGGCCAATTGTCTATTTTCAGCTGCCAATTGGTTTGTTTTTCATCGGCGTTCATCGGCGTTTATCGGCGGTTGCATAAAATGGTTGGTTGTTTTGATAGGCGCGTGGTTGGCGGCGCACGCTGCGGCACAGACCTATCCGAACAAACCCGTACGCCTCATCGTGCCGTATCCGCCGGGCGGTTCGGTCGACTTCACCGGGCGCGAACTCGCGGCGAAATTGAGCGAGCTCTGGGGCCAGCAGGTGGTGCTCGACAATCGCGGTGGCGCGGGTTCGACGCTCGGGCATGGCTTGGGTGCGAAAGCGACGCCCGATGGTTATACGCTACTACTCGGTACGTCGGCGGGGCTGGTCGTGAGTCCCGCTCTCGGCAGCAAGGTCAGCTACGATTCGCTCAAGGATTACGCGCCGATCGGGCTCGCCGTGTACGCGCCGTTCGCGTTGACGTTGCATCCCGGTGTACCGGCGAACAGCACGAAAGAATTCATCGACTACGCCAAAGCCAATCCCGGCAAGATCAATTTTTCCTCGCCGGGCACCGGCACGCCGAACCACCTCGGCGGCGAGCTCCTGAAAGCGTTGGGCGGCATCAACATCGTGCACGTGCCGTACAAAGGCGGCGGCCCCGCGCTGGTCGACCTGATCAGCGGACAGGTGCAGATGACTTTTTCCGGCGTGCCGCAGATCCTGCAGCATCTGAAAGCGGGCAGGTTGAAAGCGGTGGCGATCGGCCATCCGACACGCATCAAATCGCTGCCGGATGCCCCGCCAGTTGCCGACACGCTGCCGGGTTTCAACAATACCTCGTGGTACGGTTTGCTTGCGCCCGTCGGCACGCCGCCGGCGATCGTCAACCGCATCAACGCCGACATGAACAAGGTGCTGGCGTCCCCGGAGTTTGGCCAGCGGCTGTTGCTGCAGGGCGTGGAACCGGTAACCAGCACGCCGCAGGGCATGCGCGACATGATAGCCAATGAACTCGCGCGCTGGCGCAAGGTGATCAAGGATGCCGGTATCAGCGTCGAAACCGCGCAATAGTGCGGCGCCACCAGAGGAGGATGCGCTTGAGGATTGCCAAATATGCAGGGCTGACGCTGGCGTTGTGTTCGTGCGCCATGACGGCGGCCGCGCAGAACTATCCCGCCAAGCCGATCCGTTTCGTCGTGCCGTCGTCGGCGGGCGGCGGCAGCGACGTGCTCGCGCGCATGTTCGCGCAGAAGATGACGGAGAGCTGGGGGCAGCAGGTGGTGATCGACAACCGCTCCGGCGCGGGCGGCATCATAGGCTCGGAAATCGTCGCGCAGGCTGCGCCCGATGGCTACACGATACTGACCGTCGCTCCCGGCTATTCGTACAACTCGCTGCTTTACGCGAAGCTGCCGTACGACACGCTGAAGGATTTTTCGCGCGTCACCCACCTCGCCAACGCGCCGACCGTGCTTGTAGTGCACGCCAGCGTGCCTGCGAAGTCGGTGCCCGAACTCATCAGCATGGCGAAAGCCAAACCGGGCGGCCTCAACTGCGCGACATCGGGCATAGGCACCAGCGGTTATTTGTCGGTGATCCTGTTCAAGCGCATGGCGGGCATAGACCTCACGCTGATTCCGTACAAGGGTGCTGGCGATTCGACTGCGGCCATCGTCGGCGGGCAGGTGCAGATGCTGTTCACGGCACCGGGTCCGGCGATTCCGCATATCCGCAGCGGACGCTTGCGCGCGCTCGGCGTTACGAGCACGAAGCGGGTCACCAGTCTGCCCGAGGTGCCGACCATCGCGGCAACGTTGCCGGGTTACGCGCTTGAGGGCGCGTACGGCATCCTCGCGCCGCCGAAGATGCCGCGCGCCATCATCGACAAACTGAATGCGGAGTTTTTGCGCATACTCAAATTGCCGGACATCCGCACCAAGCTTGTCGATTTGGGATTCGAGCCGGTCGGCAGCACGCCAGAGCAATACACGAAGCTGGTCGTCGAGGACATGGCGAACTGGGCCAAGATATTCAAGGAAATCGGCATCAAGCCGGAATGACGCGTGCAGTAAGGCGCGCGGTTCAGGCCCAGTACAGCCGGTCCGGATTGTCGATGAGGATTTTGCGGCGCATCACTTCGTCTTCAAAGGTTCGCGCAAACAGGTCGACCTGCTCGCCGTCGTTTGGCATTTCCTCCACGTTCGGATGCGGGTAGTCGGTGCCCCACAGCACGCGGTCAGGGGCGGCCGCAAAGAGGGCGCGCGCATAAGGCATGGCGTCGTGAAACGGCCGGCCGGTCGATGACACGCGCTCGGAACCGCTGACCTTCACCCACACGCGCTCGTTTTTCATCAGGTCAAGCAGCAGCTTGAACGGTTTTTGTTCCATGCCATTCTTTGCGACGACGCGGCCCATGTGGTCGATGATGAACACGATGTCGAGCCCGAGCAGAAAGTCGCGGTAAGCTGCGATGTCCTGCGCGTCGAGGTGCACCTGCAGATGCCAGCCGAGCGGTTTGATGCGCGTGACGACCGCCTCGATCACCCTGAGATCGGGCGCGCCGCCGAGATGCGCAACGAAATTGAAGCGCGCGCCACGCACACCGGCCGTATGCAGCGAGCGCAGTTCCTCATCGGTGACCAGATCGTTGATCATGCAGACGCCGCGCCACGCGCCCCGCGACCAGTTCAGCGCATCGATTACCGCGGCATTGTCGATGCCGTGGCAGCTCGCCTGCACCAGCACCGCGCGCGAGAAGCCGAGATGCTTATGCAATGCTGCGAGTTGTTCTTTCGGTGCATCCGGCGGCGTGTAGCTGCGGTTGGGCGCGTACGGAAATTTCGCGCCGGGCCCGAACACATGGCAATGCGCGTCGCATGCGCCGGGTGGCGGCACGTACTTCGGCTTGATCGGATTGGGATCAGGGGCGAGGATGGTTTTCATTTTTCGGTGATGAGTAATGAGCGATGGGTGGTGAGTAACGGATGAGGGCATTCTAAGTGCGCAAATTCCCATTGCCCATCACTCATTACCCATTGCCGGTTTTCAAAGCCGCGGAATCTTCGCTTTGCCGATCAGCGTATTCCGCTTGGCGATTTCATCGATCAGCAAATGCCGCTGAAGAACGACGCCATGTCGGGGAACTGCTCCAGCCCGTGCACGCGCGCGGTCAGCGTTGCAATCTGTTCTTTGCTGAGTGGGCGCGTTCCCAGGCGGAAGCACTCGTCGAATTTTTCATTGACCTGAGCTTCGGTCAGCGGCGCTTCGCGGCTGCCGGGCACATG
>CANJHY010000020.1:0-40465 GCA_947474275.1 Betaproteobacteria bacterium | reverse complement strand
GAGGTGGGGCGCGCGTCCAGGCGAGCATGCTCGCCTAGTCGAACCCAAACGTGGTTTCTCACCCAACCCGTATCCGCCAAACAAAAAGCCCCACGCGGGGCTTTTGTTTGGCGGAGAGAGTGGGATTCGAACCCACGGTACGTCTTGCGACGTACACACGCTTTCCAGGCGTGCGACTTAAACCGCTCATCCATCTCTCCGGATGGCGCGCATTTTAGCAGATGCTGAGGAATCGTCACCAACTAGCCGGCTGCGCAGCTTGGTTGTGAGGAAAACGCAAAATACAATAGAAACATATAGTTGATATACTTCCCCGTCAACTCCAGTTGAAATTGAGCGATGCGCATACTGATAACCGAAGACGATGCCTCTTTGGCGGAAGCATTGCGGTTTTCGCTCGAGCAATCGGGTTATGCGGTGGATTGGGTCAGTAACGGTGCGGCGGCGGACGAGGCGCTCAAGGACAATGTATTCGGGCTGCTGATACTCGATCTGGGATTGCCGAAACTGGATGGTTTCGAGGTGCTGCGGCGCCTGCGCCAGCGCAATGCGGCCCTGCCGGTGCTCATCCTGTCCGGGCGCGAGCAGCCCGAGGAGAAGGTGACCGGGCTCGACCTCGGCGCCGACGATTACCTGGTGAAACCCTTCAGCCTGAACGAATTGCAGGCGCGGGTGCGCGCGCTGCTGCGGCGCGGGCAGGGTAGCGCCGCACCCGTCATCAGTTATGGCGAACTGAGTTTCGATACGGTGCAGCGCGCCGCCAGTGTCAGCGGCAAGGCGCTGGCGTTGTCAGCGCAGGAAACCAGCGTGCTGGAGGTGTTGCTTACGCGCTTCGGACGGCTCGTCAGCAAGGAGCAATTGGTGGAACAGCTCTATAGCTATGACCATGAAGTCAGCCACAACGCCATCGAAGTCTATGTGCATCGCTTGCGCAAAAAACTGGAAGGCGCCGGCATTACCGTGCGTACCCAGTATGGGCGCGGCTATCTGCTCGATTATCTGGCGCGCTGATCAAGCGCTGTCGTCCGCCAGCAACTGCTGTACCTTGGCGACCAGATCCCGCGTTGCGAACGGCTTGGTGATGTACGCATTCGCGCCTTCGTCGATTCCGCGCTGAATTTCACTGGCGCGGCCGCGCGCCGTCAGCAGCAGTATCTTGACGCCGTGCTGCGCCGGATCGGCGCGCAATTGCCGGCACACTTCAAACCCATCGATTACCGGCAGCATCACGTCGAGCACCACGAGTTGCGGGCGAAACGTTGCCGCCTGCTGGAGCGCGTCGCTGCCGGTTTGCGCGATCGCCACCTCGTAGCCTTTGCTCTTCAGCAGAAACTCCAGCGATAAAGCGATATTCGGCTCATCGTCGACGACCAGAATTCTCTCGGGCGGGGTTGTCAACGTTCCGCTCAGGTGCCGAACCTGCGGGGCGCAGCGGCAGCAGGCGTTGGCGTCGCGCTAGCGCGCAGCAGCGGCAACACGAACGAAAACGTCGCGCCCTGGCCGGACACGCTGTCGACCCACAGCCGGCCGCCAAAGTGATGGACGATCTGGCGGCAGATCGGCAGTCCGAGGCCGGTGCCCTGCGGTTTTTGCGTCAGCGTATCGCCGACCTGACGGAATTTTTCGAAGATGACGCGCTGGTCGTCCGCGCTGATGCCGATGCCGTTGTCAGTCACCTGTACGCGCACGCCGTCCGCCAGCAGGGTGCTGGACACCTTGACGCGGCCGCCGTCGTCGCGGCAGAACTTGGCCGCGTTTGACAGCAGGTTCAGCATGACCTGCAGCAGGCGGTCGCGATCAGCGTTGATGGTCGGCAGGTCGGCCGGCAAGGCGAGTTCGAGTATGATGTTCTTGTCGGAAAACATCTGGCTGGTCGACGACACGGCGTCTTCTATCACTTCGCGTACGTCGATTTCCCCGGTGTGCCACTCGGCGTTGCCGGATTCTATTTTGGCGAGGTCGAGCACCTGGTTGATCAGCCGCGTGAGGCGCTCGGATTCGCGCGTGATGATGCCGAGAAATTTTGCGCGCTGGGAAAGTTCCAGCGCCGGGTTGTCGTGCAGTATCTCGGCAAATGCGCGTATCGAAGTCAGCGGCGTGCGCAGCTCATGCGTGACGGTCGACACGAAATCGTCTTTCAGGCGGTCGAGTTCCTGCAAGCGCTGGTTGGCGGTGCGCAATTCGGTGGTGGCGATTTCCAGTTCATGCGATTTTTGCTCGAGCTGGCGGCTGTAGGCGAGCGCCTGTGAGGTTTCGTCGAGGATGTTCATCACCTTGTCGATGCCCAGCGGCTCTTCCTGCACGACAGAGGCGACCACGACGTTGGCCGAGCCGGCGCCGATCGCGCCGGCGAGCAGCGTTTCGGCGAAATGGATCAACTCGGCATCGGGCTTGAGTTCCTTGGCGGATTTGGCGCCGCATTTGAGCGCATAGGCGGCGAATGCATCGTGCGCGCGGCGCTGGCCGAGAAAACGCCCCACCAGCGTGATCAATTCGTTGACCGACGCATCGCCCCGTAATGATTCCGCGCGCTGCAGCCGCGGCTCGCTGTGCGCGTCGACAAACAGCGCGGCCTGGACCTGTTCGGCGAAACTTTGTTTGGTGACGAGCGATATGCTGATGTAGGCGCCGATGTTGAAGAACATGCTCCAGAACAGGCAATGCGTGATGTCGTCCAGCCCGGTCAGGCCGAACAGTTCCAGCGGTTTCAGTATATGAACGCCGAAAATGCCGTGCTCGACAAAGGCGAAAGGCAGCCAGCCCGACTTGGCGAACGACGGCAGCAGCAGCGTATAAGCCCATATGAAGAAGCCGGCGAGCAGGCCGCAGATTGCGCCCAGCCGCGTCGCGCCTTTCCAGAACATGCCGCCCAGGATCGCCGGGGCGAACTGCGCCACGGCGGCAAATGAAATCAACCCGATGGAGACCAGCGCATAGGCCTCGCCGGCAAGGCGGAAATAAGCATAACCGAGCATCAGCACGCCGACGATGGCGCCGCGCCGGATGCCGACAATGAGGGAAGAGTGGTCCGCGCGCTTGTGCAGATGCAGCATGTTGAGCCGCAATAACAAAGGCATGACGAGGTTGTTGCAAACCATGGTTGAGAGCGCGATGGTTTCGACGATCACCATGCCGGTCGCCGCGGCGAGTCCGCCGATGAACACAGTCAGCGTGAGCAGCGATTGCTGCTGCGCAATGGGCAGGTTCAGCACGAAAGTATCGGCGTCCACGTTGCCGGCCGGAAAATGCATCATTCCGGCGAACGTAATCGGCAGCACGAAAATATTGATGATCAGCAGGTAGAGCGGAAACAGCCACACGGCTTTGTTGAGATGGCGCTCATCGACGTTCTCGACCACAGCGATTTGAAACTGGCGCGGCAGAAACATGATCGCGAGCATGGACAGGAAGGTCAGCGAGGCCCACGACGTGTAATCCACCGAGCTGCCGCCAAAGTCGAGCAGCTTGGCGAGCTGCGGATATTCGATCGCGCTGGTGAATATGTCGGCAAAGCCGTCGTACAGCACATAAGTCGCATACACACCGACTGCGACGAAAGCGAGCAGCTTGACCACGGATTCGAACGCGATGGCGGCGACCAGGCCTTCGTGGCGCTCGGACGCGTCGAGATGGCGGGTACCGAACAGGATGGTGAATATCGCCAGCAGCAGCGCGATGTAGAAAGTGTTGTCAGTGAGCAGCGGTATGGTGGCCTGGCTGTCGGGCGTGGCGATGGCCGGGTATTTAAGAATGATCGAGAAACTGTTGGAGACCGCTTTCAACTGCAGTGAGATGTAGGGCACGATGCCGATCACCGCGATGACGGTCACCAGACCGCCCAGCAACTGGCTTTTCCCGTAGCGCGACGCTACGAAGTCGGCGATCGAAGTGATGCGGTTGGCCTTGCTGATGCGTATCATTTTCAGCAGCACGTACCACCACAGCACCGCCATCAGCGTCGGCCCCAGGTAGATCGGCAAAAAGCCTATGCCGCTGGTTGCTGCGCGTCCGACGCTGCCGTAAAAAGTCCACGACGTGCAGTAGACGGCGAGCGACAGCGCGTAGATGTAAGGATTGGCGATGATGCTGCGGCCGGCGTCCGCGCGCTTGTCGCCGTAATAGGCGATCGCAAACAGCATCCCGACGTAGACGAACGACGCCAGGACGATGACGTAACCGGTAAGCATGATGGGTTCGGCTGGCGCTGGCGCGCGTTCAGTCGGTGCGGCGCTCGATGACCGCGGCGGTCAGCGCGATCAGCAGGCCCCATGCCGCGAAAGCGTAGACGTAGAGCAGGGGAATGCCGAACAAGCGGTAGTTGATGTTGCAAAGATAGAGCAGCGGATAGTTGAACAGCAGGCAGCCGAACAGGAAGGCCGCGATCAACCGCTGTCCGTGTATGCCGGGTCGTTTCATGGTTGCAAGCACGGGCGGCGGGAGCAACATGCTCGCGTGCCTCAGGCGATCGGTTCCTTCAGCTGCTGCAATATCGCCGGATTTTCCAGCGTGGATACGTCCTGCGTGATTTCCTCGCCCTTGGCGATCGAGCGCAGCAGCCGGCGCATGATTTTCCCCGAACGCGTTTTCGGCAGGTTGTCGCCGAAGCGGATGTCTTTGGGTTTGGCGATGGGCCCGATTTCCTTGCCGACCCAGTCCTGCAGCTGCTTGACGATTTTTCTCGCGTCCGCGCCGGTCGGGCGCGCCTGCTTCAAGACCACGAACGCGGCGACCGCTTCGCCCGTCAGTTCATCGGGACGGCCGACGACTGCCGCCTCGGCGACCAGCGGGTTGGAGACCAGCGCCGATTCGATTTCCATGGTGCCTAGCCGGTGTCCCGAGACGTTCAGCACGTCGTCGATGCGTCCCATGATCCAGAAATAACCGTCGAGATCGCGGTTGGCGCCGTCGCCGGCAAGGTAATACTTGCCCTTGAAGTCTTCCGGGTAATAGGATTTTTTGAAGCGCTCAGGGTCGCCCCAGATGGTTCGTATCATCGACGGCCAGGGACGCTTGATGACGAGAAAGCCGCCTTTGCCTTTTTCGACGTCGTGGCCGGCTTCATCGACGATGGCGGCCATGATGCCGGGCAGGGGCAGGGTGCACGAGCCGGGCTTGGTGCTCACCACGCCGGGCAGCGGCGTAATCATGTGACCGCCGGTTTCCGTCTGCCACCAGGTATCGACGATGGGGCAGCGTTTCTGGCCGACCGTTTCGTGGTACCACATCCACGCTGCGGGATTGATGGGTTCGCCCACGGTGCCGAGCAGGCGCAGCGACGACAGATCGAATTTTTTCGGCAGATCGGCGCCGAGCTTGATCAGCGAGCGGATCGCGGTCGGCGCCGTGTAGAACACGCTGACCTTGTGATCCTGGATCATGCGCCAGAACCGCGTGGAGTCGGGATAGGTCGGCACGCCTTCAAATATGATTTCGGTGGCGCCGACGGCGAGCGGCCCGTAGCAGACGTAGGTATGACCGGTGACCCAGCCGACGTCGGCGGTGCACCAGAAGACGTCGCTCGCTTTGTAGTCGAACGTCCATTTCATGGTCAGGATCGCGTGCAGCAGGTAGCCGCCGGTCGAATGCTGCACGCCCTTGGGCTTACCGGTCGAACCCGAGGTGTACAGAATAAACAGCGGATGATCGGCTTCCACCCATTCCGGTTCGCACGTGTCCGACTGGTCTTTGACGAGATCGTGCAGCCACACGTCGCGCCCGGTATCCCACTTCACGCTGCCGCCGGTGCGCTTGTAGACGATCACGCTCTTGATCGAATCGCAGCCGCCGAGAGTCAGCGCTTCGTCGACCGCGGCTTTGAGTGCGATCGGCTTGCCGCCACGCATCTGCTCGTCGGCGGTCAGCACGGCCACGGCACCCGCATCGATGATGCGCTCCTGCACGCTTTTCGCGGAGAACCCGCCGAACACGACCGAATGGATCGCGCCTATGCGCGCGCAGGCCTGCATGGCGACGACGGCTTCGACTGACATCGGCATGTAGATCAGTACGCGGTCGCCCTTTTTGATATTGCGGCTTTTCAGGCCATTGGCCAACATGCAGACGCGGCGATAGAGTTCTTTGTATGTGATCTTGCTGACCTTGCCGTCATCCGCTTCGAAAATAATCGCGACTTTGTCAGGCTGTGACTGCAGGTGGCGGTCGAGGCAGTTGTATGAGGCGTTGACCGTGCCGTCGGCGAACCATTTAAAGAAGGGCGCATTCGACTCGTCAAGGACCTGGGTGAAGGGTTTTTTCCACAGCACGTGTTCGCGCGCAAGCCGCGCCCAGAAACCGGTGAAATCCTGGTCGGCCTCGGCGCACAGCTTGTTATAAGCATCCATGCCTGAGATGTTGGCCTGCTTGACGAACCCGGCGTCCGGCGCAAACGTGCGTGTTTCATTCAACACCGATTCGATGGTCTGCGTCGCCATGCTGTCCTCCGATGAGTTGCGTTGATTGCCGGTTTTGTCGGCGGCCAAGTGCTGAAAATTGTATCACGCGCCCCTGTTGCAACGCCCCCGGACAGCGTGGCGCGGAGGCGGCATTTGGCACTCGCTGTCGGCCGTAACTACGGGCATAATGGCAACCGGGCCGCAAAGTTGAGCTTGCGGCAAACGAACAATGGCGGGCCCCCCCGCATTGCACGGTAGTGAACCTGGTCAGGTCCGGAAGGAAGCAGCCAAAGCTATTCTCTGCAAGTGCCGGGGACAAGGCTCGCCACCCTTTTTCTTTTGCGATATCATAGCGATACGCTTGAAAATTCAACGATGCGCCAAGGACCTACAGTGAAAAACGCAAAATGCCTGATTGCCGCTGTGCTGCTCGCAGCCAGCCCCGCCGTCCATGCCATAGACGGCATATCGATCCTCTACGGCCACTCGGATTCTTCGAACGCGAACGTCAATATGGGCCGCGTCGGCGTGCAATGGGACTGGAACAAGAAGCTGGTTGAAGCGGGAAACTGGCATCTGGGCGGTTATTGGGAATCGGATTTCGGCTACTGGAGCAACAACAGTGTTGCCAAGACGCATAAAAGCATATTGGATATCGGTTTCACGCCGGTGTTCCGTATCCAGCAGACCACGTTGTCGACGGTTTCTCCTTACGTTGAACTGGGCGTGGGTTTCCACTTCTTGTCCGCGACGTCGATCAGTCCGCAGCGCCAGTTTGGCACCAGCTTCCAGTTCGGCGACCACGTCGGCGCCGGCCTGCGTTTCGGCGATAAAGGCCGCTATGACCTCGGTTATCGCTACCAGCATCTGTCGAACGCAGGTCTCAAGGGCCCCAACCAGGGCATCAATTTTCACGAACTGCGCCTGCAATACCATTTCTGATTCCCAGTGGCGTTGGCCGCCTGTCATGAATCCGGGATCGCCCGTTCGTTTCGCCCGCGCTGACGGTTTCTAGCAGTGAGCCAGGTTCTCGCCCGCAAGTGGCGCCCCAAGACCTTTGCTGAACTGGTCGGCCAGGAGCACGTCGTGAGAGCGCTGACCAACGCGCTCACGCAGCAGCGCCTGCATCACGCCTACCTGTTTACCGGCACGCGCGGCGTCGGCAAAACGACGCTTGCGCGCATCATCGCCAAGGCGCTCAACTGCGAAACCGGCATTACGGCGACACCCTGCGGCAAATGCGGCGCCTGCACTGCAATCGACGCCGGACGTTTTGTCGACCTGATCGAACTCGACGCCGCGTCCAATACCCAGGTCGACAACATGCGCGACCTGCTCGAGAACGCGCTGTACGCGCCGACCAGCGCCCGTTTCAAGGTCTACATCATCGACGAAGTGCACATGCTTTCGCGCAGCGCGTTTAACGCGATGCTGAAAACGCTCGAAGAGCCGCCGGGCCACGTCAAATTCATCCTCGCCACCACCGACCCGCAGAAAATCCCGGTCACCGTGCTGTCGCGTTGCCTGCAGTTCAACCTGAAGCAGATCCCGCAGGGGCAGATCCGCGAGCAGCTCAAAAAAGTTCTCGCTCTGGAAGAAGTGCCCGGCGAAGACGAAGCTCTGACACTGCTGGCGCGGGCCGCGCATGGCAGCATGCGCGACAGCCTCTCCCTGCTCGACCAGGCGATTGCGCACGGCGGCGGCAAAGTCGAGCAGCAGTCGGTGCGTGCCATGCTGGGCAGCGTCGATCAGGACTATCTGCGCGATATCCTGCAGGCGCTGCAGCAGCAGGATGGCGCGGCATTGATTGCCGTCGCCGACCGCATGGCGGAGCGCAGTCTGTCGTTCGAAATCGCGCTGCAGGACCTGGCCACGCTGCTGCACCGGATCGCGCTCGCGCAGACCGTGCCGCAGGCGATAGCTGTCGACGATCCCGGGCACGCCACCGTCATGGCGCTGGCGGCCGCGTTTGGCGCCGAAGAAATCCAGTTGCTGTATCAAATTGCGCTGAATGGCCGCCAGGACATTGGGCTCGCGCCCGATGACTATGCCGGCTTCACGATGGCCCTCATGCGCATGCTTGCATTCATGCCCGGCACCAGCGGCGTGGCGAAGCAGGGCGTTGCCGCCGTCCCGGCGCGCGCCCCCGCACAGGCACCGACACCGACACCGACACCGACACCGACACCGACACCGACACCTGCATCGGCATCTGCAGCTGCCTCAACGGCGTCCGCGCCCGATTTAAAAAAAAAGCAGTTTGACGGCGATTGGAATACGTTGATCAATCGCATGCCGCTGTCAGGCATGGAGCGCATGCTCGCGCACAATTGCGAACTGATCGCATGGCAGGACGGTCATATCCAGTTGCGGGTGCAGCATGCCCAGCGCCATCTGAACGACCGCGCTTATGTAGAGCGCCTCAGGCAGGCACTTGAACAGCATCTGGGCGGCAAGGTAAAGCTGGAAATAGGCGTGGGGCCGGGCAACGGCAACACGCTGGCGGAAATCCGCGGCCGCGAGAACGAGCAAAAACAGAACACCGCAGCGGCGGCAATCGACGGCGATCCCTTTGTGTGCGACCTGATCGAGAACTTCGGCGCGCGCGTTTTGCCATCCACCATCAAACCATTGCAATGAGGAGCAAGTCATGATGAAAGGCGGCTTGGCGGGGCTGATGAAGCAGGCCCAGCAAATGCAGGAAAACATGAAACGCATGCAGGAGGAGCTGGCGACGATAGAAGTCGAAGGCCAGTCCGGTTCAGGTATGGTGAAAGTGGTGATGACCTGCCGTCACGAAGTGAAGCGGGTGACGATAGATGCCAGCCTGATGAAAGACGACAAGGACATGCTGGAAGACCTCATCGCGCTGGCGATGAACGACGCGGTGCGCCGCGTCGAAGCAACGACCCAGGAAAAAATGGGCGGTATGACGGCCGGCATGGGTCTGCCGCCGGGCATGAAGCTGCCGTTTTGAAATATCCTTCCAGCCTGGAGGAATTGATCGAGGCGCTGCGCTGCCTGCCCAGCGTCGGCCCGAAGTCCGCCCAGCGCATGGCCTATCACCTGCTGCAACGCGACCATACTGGGACGGCACGCCTCGCGGCGGCGCTTGGACGCGCGCTCGAGGTCATCAAACACTGCGAGCGCTGCAATACCTTTACCGAAGAGCCGATCTGCACGTTGTGCCGTTCACCACGGCGCGATGCGCGCCTGCTGTGCGTTGTCGAGACGCCCGCCGACATGCTGATGATGGAGCAGGCCGAGTGCTACCAGGGCCTGTATTTCGTGCTGATGGGCAGGCTGTCGCCGCTCGACGGCATCGGCCCCAAGGACATACATCTCGACCGCCTGGTCAAACGCGCCGATGACGGCCAGGTGCGCGAGGTCATAGTCGCAACCAACTTTACGATGGAAGGCGAGGCGACCGCGCACTACATCGCCGAATTGCTGCTGGCGCGTGACCTCAAGGTAAGCCGCATCGCGCGCGGCCTGCCCGTCGGCGGCGAACTCGAGCATGTAGACAGCGGCACGCTGGCGCAGGCCGTCATCGAACGCCGCTCCCTGGCAGTCGCACCATGAGCAAGCGCCCTGATAACAAGCGGCCCGACGCGGCGCGCAAACCGCGTTCCGCGGGCAGGGGCGAACGTCCGCAGCGGACGCCGGCCGCTCCGCGCGGTGGTCGCCGTGCCGCGCCGCCATCGGCACCCGAAGCTACGCAAAAACTGCAAAAAGTGCTGGCGCAGTCCGGCCTGGGGTCGCGGCGCGACATGGAATTGTTGATCAGCGGCGGCCGCGTTACCGTCAATGGCGAGGTTGCCACCATAGGCGCGCGCGTGGGCCCGGCCGACCAGATCAAGGTGGCGGGCCGCATCGTGCGCGCACATTCGACGTCGCGGCTGCCGCGCGTTCTGCTGTATCACAAACCGGAAGGCGAGATCGCCAGCCGCGACGATCCGCGCGGCCGGCCGAGCGTCTTCGAGCGCCTGCCGGCGCTGACCGGCGCCAAGTGGATATCGATAGGGCGGCTCGACTTCAATACCTGCGGGCTGCTCATGTTCACGACTTCGGGCGAACTCGCCAATCGTATGATGCATCCGCGATTCGAAATCGAACGCGAATACGCGGTGCGCGTCATGGGCAAGTTGACGCAGGAGCACGTGCAGCACCTGATGCAGGGCGTGGAACTCGACGACGGGGTGGCGCGCTGCGAAAGGGTGGACCTGCGCAGTGGCGAGGGGGCCAATCAATGGTGCCACGTCGTGCTGAAGGAAGGACGCAATCGCATCGTGCGGCGGCTGTTCGAGAAGCTGGGCTTCATCGTGAGCCGCCTGATGCGCGTGCGTTACGGGCCGGTCGAACTGCCGTCGCGTGTGAAAAGAAACCAGTATTACGAATTTACCGGCGAGGAGACGCAGCGCCTGCTCGACTGGCTCGACGCCGCGCTGCAGCCGGAGCCACCCGAGGCGCCTTCGCTGCCGCCGCCGAAGCGCGAACCAGGTCGTCGCGCCCGAGAATAAACACGCAATCATCGCCGCCGCTGGTCTGCGGCCAGACGAAAGGCCAGCGTGGAAAGGCGGCTTCCACGCGCCGGCGGTGGTGTCCGACTTCGACCACCAGCAAGCCGTTTTCATTGAGGTGCGCTGCGGCCTCGCGCAGGATGATGCGCACTGCATCCAGGCCGTCTTTGCCGCTTGCCAGCGCGAGCCGCGGTTCATGCCGGTATTCGCGCGGAAGTTTGCGCATCGTGTCGGCGTTTACGTACGGTGGATTGGCGATGATCAGGTCATAGCGTTCGGCCGCGACCGCTGAAAACATGTCGGACCGCAGCAAACGGATGCGCGCCTGCAGCTGGTAGTCCGCGACATTGCGCTTGGCGACTTTGAGCGCATCGCGGTCGATATCGATGCCGTCGACGCGCGCCGCCGGGAACGTTTTCGCGAGCAATATCGCGAGGCAGCTGGAACCCGTGCATAAATCGAGCGCGCTGCGAATCCGCCGGCGCGGCGCCAGCCACGGCGAGAGGCGTTCGCGCAGCAGTTCGGCAATATACGAGCGCGGCACGATCACGCGTTCATCAACGTAAAAACGATAGTCGCCAAGCCATGCTTCCCGCGTGAGGTAGGCGGCGGGCACGCGCCGGCGTATGCGCTCGTCGATCAGCGCCGTCGCGCGCGCGAGTTCGGTGGCAGAAACTCTGCGCGTCAGATACGGGGTCAGTTGCTCGGGCGGCAGTTTCAGCGCGTGCAATACGAGGTAGACCGCCTCATCCCAGGCGTTGGTGGTGCCGTGTCCGTAAGCGAGTTTGGCGCGCACGAGACGTGCGAACGCGAGGTCGATCAGGGCATGGACGGTGGCCGGCGGCATCGCGGGCGGCGTGCGGCGGGAGCCGCCGGCGCTAGACCATGTCGAGATTGAGCTTGATGCTGCTCAGATCGTCGGCAGGTCCGGTGGTGCTGCGTGCGGAATTGATGTCTTCCTGGCTGGGCGCCGCCTCCGTGGCGGTCTTGCCCGTATTGTTGATGAGCCAGTGCAGATTGGTCGGCGAGTCGGAAGCCGCGAGCGCATTTTCGAGCGTGATCTGGCCGGTCGAGTAGAGATTGAAGAGCGCCTGCTCGAACGTCTGGCTGCCGGGCGCCAGACTCTGCTCCATGGCTTCCTTGATCTCACCCATGGCGCCGTTCTTGATCAGCTCGGATATGTGCGCGGTATTCAGCATGATCTCCACCGCCGGGATGCGGCCGCCGTTCTTGCCGCGCACCAGGCGTTGCGATATCACGCATTTGAGACTGATGGCAAGGTCGGCCAGCAGCGCTTCGCGCGCTTCGCGCGGGAAGAAGTTGATGATGCGGTTCAGCGCGTGGTAGCTGTTGTTGGCGTGCAGGGTCGACAGGCACAGGTGGCCGGTCTGCGCGAACAGCAGCGCGCTTTGCAGCGTCGACTGGTCGCGGATCTCGCCTATCATCAGGAGATCCGGCGCTTCGCGCATGGCGCTGATCAGCGCGTTATTGTATGAGCGCGTATCCATGCCGACTTCGCGCTGGTTGACGATGGATTTCTTGTGCTTGTAGACGAATTCCATCGGGTCTTCGATGGTCAGAATGTGGCCGGTGCGCGTGCTGTTGCGGTAATCGATCATCGCTGCCATGGTCGTCGACTTGCCGGAACCGGTGGAGCCGACGATCAGGACCATGCCGAGCTTTTCCATCACGATGTCTTTGCACACCGGCGGCAGTTTCAGTTCTTCGATGCTTGGAATGTCCGGCTTGATGAAGCGGATGACGATCGCGACGGCGCCGCGCTGGCGGAATATATTGAGGCGGAAGCTGCCCAGATCGGCACGGCCGACCGCGAAATTCATCTCCAGCGTTTTCTCGTATTCCTTGGCCTGCTCTTCGGACATTACGTCGTAGGCGATTTTCTTGACCGACGCGGGATCGAGCACCTGGGCATTGACCGGCATGACGACGCCATTGATCTTGATCTGGATCGGCGCGCCGGCGGTAAAAAACATGTCCGACGCCTGCTTTTCGGCCATCAATTTGAATAAAGGGTCGAGAAACATGGTTCCTCCGTTCAGCGCTTGAGAAGCGACTTGATGTTGCCCATAAGGCCCTTGTCGGCATCTTTCGCGTCTTTCAGGTCTTCCATCGCGACTGTGGGTGCGTCAGCCGGATCCACTTTCGTGCGCGGCACGCGCGTGGTCGTCGTCATCGCCTGCTGGCGCTTGCCCATGGTGCGGAAGGTATTCGGCTTGGCGATGATGACCTTGCCGAGTTCTTCGAATATTTCCAGGCTGAATTCGTCAAAGTCGTAGAGGTAGATGTATTCACCCAGCTTTTCGAGGTTCTTGGTGACGATCTTGAGCTGGGCATTCTCGAGGTCGGCGGAGATGGTAATCACCACCGGCACTTCGCAATTTACCGTGAAGATGCCGCGCTCCACGTAACCGCGCTCGGTGCGGACTTCCTTGAGGTCAAATTTGAGCGTGTTCGTCCACAGATGGTCGCGCAGGCGCTGCACCATCGGATCACCTTGTTTTTCGATAACAATCTTGCCGTCCGCGATGCAGCGAAAGCGCAGCACGATGGCTTCGATGTAATCGTGGTGGTCGACCGTGAGGCGGCGGCCGTTGCAGTTGTAATCGCACTGCAGCAGGTTGTCGAGCTTGGTGACGCCGCCTTCGAGATAGTAGTAGCGGGGCACCACCGGCTTGATGATATTGAGCGAGTTGAACAACTCGATCCAGTAGTGCAGGCCGTCCTTTAACTTGGCATGCGCAAGCAGCAGGTTCTGATTGAGTTCAGCTTGCGTGACCTGCTGTTTCTGGCGCAGAGAGTCAGCCTGCTGCTTGAGGTCGTCAAGTAAGCCCATTGCGTCCCTGGTTAGCGACCAAATCAAAAAGGGTATTTTGCCAATTTTTGAAGGGCTTGGGAAGTTTAATTGCAGCGCGGTATAGCTATGCTTTTCAATCGCCGCGCAGCAAATCGTTGATGCTGGTCTTGGCGCGGGTGCCGGCATCGACCCGTTTGACGATGACGGCGCAGTACAGCTGGCATTTGCCGTCGCTCGATGGCAGGGTGCCGGATACGACCACGGACCCGGCGGGTATGCGTCCATAACTGACGGTGCCGTTGGCGCGGTCGAAAATACGGGTGCTTTGCCCGATAAAGACGCCCATCGAGATCACCGAACCGGCTTCGACGACGACGCCTTCGACGATTTCGGAGCGCGCGCCGACGAAACAATTGTCTTCGATGATGGTCGGATTGGCCTGCAGGGGCTCGAGCACGCCGCCGATGCCGACGCCGCCCGAAAGATGCACGTTCTTGCCGATTTGCGCGCACGAACCGACTGTCGCCCAGGTGTCGACCATGGTGCCTTCATCGACGTAGGCGCCGATGTTCACGTAAGACGGCATCAGCACCGCGTTTTTGGCGATGAACGCGCCACGCCGCACCATCGCAGGCGGCACCACGCGAAAACCGCCGCGCGCGAAGTCTTCCTGCGTGTAGTGCGCGAACTTGCTCGGCACCTTGTCGAAGTACTGGGTCGCAGCGCCCGCCATGGCCGTGTTGTCCTCGATACGGAACGACAGCAGCACGGCTTTTTTGAGCCATTGATGCACGACCCATGCACCGTCGATTTTTTCGGCGACGCGCAGCGTGCCGGCATCGAGCGCGGCCAGCACTTCGTTGACCGCCGCGCCGATTTTGGCGGGCGCCTTGCCGGGGCTCAATTCGGCGCGCTTTTCCCAGGCTTGTTCAATAATCGTTTGCAGTTCGTTCATGGGTTGTCCGGTGTGGTTTATCGTTTTTTAATAAATGCGGCCATGCGGTGCGCCGCGTCCGTGCATTCAGCAGTGGAAGCGACGAGCGCGATGCGTACGAATTGGGCGCCAGGATTGACGCCGCGCGCCGCGCGCGCGAGATAACTGCCGGGCAGCACCGACACGTTTTGTTCGGCGAGCAAATCCCGCGTGAAGGCGGTGTCGTCGCGCAAGGTATCCAGCCAGATATAAAACGCCGCGTCGGGCATGCCGATCTCGGTGACTTCACCGAGTATGCGGGTCACGGCGGCGAACTTCTCACGATACAGCCGGCGGTTTTCCAGCACGTGGGTTTCGTCCTGCCACGCGGCGGTGCTTGCGGCGTGGATAGGCGGGCTCATCGCGCAGCCCTGGTAGGTGCGGTAGAGCAGGAATTTTTTCAGAATCGCAGCGTCGCCCGCGACAAACCCCGAACGCATGCCCGGCACGTTGGAGCGCTTGGACAGGCTGGAAAACATCACCAGCCGAGGATAGCCGTCGCGGCCGCATTGCTGCGCGGCCTGCAGGGCGCCCAGCGGCGGCTGCGTTTCGTCGAAATAAATCTCCGAATAACATTCATCGGCGGCGATCACGAAACCGTAGCGGTCGGACAGCGCGAACAGGCGCTGCCATTCGTCGAGCGTCATCACACGGCCGGTCGGGTTGGCCGGCGAGCAGACGTAGATAAGTTGCGTGCGCTGCCATACCGCGTCGGTCAATTGATCGAAATCGAGCGCAAAGTTGTGTGCCGCCAGCGTGTGCAGGTATTCGGGCGTGGCGCCGGCGAGCAGCGCGGCGCCTTCGTAAATCTGGTAAAACGGATTCGGCACGACGACAGTCGGAGCGGGGCGGGTGGGATCGATGATCGTCTGCGCGAACGCGAACAGCGCTTCGCGGCTGCCGTTGACCGGTATGATCTCGTTCTCCGCGCTGATATTTTTCAGGCCATAGCGGCGCTGCAGCCACTGCGCGATGGCTTCGCGCAGGGCGGGCGCTCCCAGCGTGGTGGGATAGTTGGCAAGGCCGCCGAGATTGTCGGTGAGCGCGCGTTTGATGAAGTCCGGCGTCGGGTGCTTGGGTTCGCCGATGTGCAGGCTGATCGGCTTTAACTGCGGATTGGGCGTGACGCCGCTGGTCAAAGACGCAAGTTTTTGAAACGGATAGCTTTGCAGTTGGTCGAAGGCGGGATTCATGCGCGACAATCAGGTCATGGTTTTATCACTGAACGCCGGATTATAAGGGTGTTGTGGCGCACTTCACAAAAATGATGCCGGTAGCGGCGCTGCTGACGGGGGCGACCGTGTGGGGCCTCATCTGGTATCCCTATCGCGCGCTCGATGCGGCCGGCGTCGGCGGCGCGCTGGCGACGACACTGACCTATGCCGGCGCATTGGTGCTGGGCTTCGTTCTGCTGCGGCCGAAATTACAGTTGTCGTGGCTGCTCGGCGCGATCGCGCTGGCGGCGGGCTGGGCCAACGTCGGCTTCACCATTGCGGTCATTTACGGCGACGTCATGCGCGTGGTGCTGCTGTTCTATCTGGCGCCGGCGTGGACCATATTGTTTGCGCGCCTGCTGTTGGGGGAGAAGCTGTCCGGCGCCGGCTACGGCCTGATGCTGCTGGCGCTGGCCGGCGCCGTCGTCATGCTGTGGCAGCCGCAAATCGGCTGGCCGGTGCCTCGCAGCGGTGTCGAATGGATCGCGCTTTCCACTGGCGCGATGTTCGCGCTATCCAACGTGCTGATACGCAAAACAGCGCAAATTGCCATCGAACTGAAAGTGCTCGCGGTATTTTTTGGCGGCATCGTTGCCGGCGCGGTCTGCGTGATGGTGACCGGACCGGCGGCCGAAATCTGGGTCCCGGTACCCGGCCAGGCATTCCTGCTGTCGCTGCTCGCGGTGGTGCTGCTCGCGGTGAATCTGGCGGTGCAATATGGCCTCAGCCATATCAGCGCCAACCGCGCGATCGTGATCTATTTGTTCGAGCTGGTAGTGACGGCGATTGCCGCCTGGCTGCTGGCGGACGAAGTGCTGACGCTGAAGGAATGGTGCGGCGGAATCATGATCGTTGCCGCGGGACTGCTGTCGGACCGCCTGGCGCATGCGCCGGCAGAGCATGTCAGCGCGTGCTCGAACCCGCCGGCAGTGCGTCCAGATTGACGGCTGCCGGCGCGCGCCAGCCTTTCTTGCGCGTGGCTGCGACTACCGTCGTAAAAATACCGCCGCGCACGTAGAACCTCGCCGTGAGCTGCATGAAGCGCGGTTTCGTGGCCGCGGCGAGATCGTCGAGCATGCGGTTGGTCACCGCCTCGTGAAACGCGCCTTCGTTGCGGTACGACCAGATGTAGAGCTTGAGGCTTTTCAATTCGACGCACAGCCGGTCAGGCACGTAGTCAAGGTAGAGCGTTGCGAAGTCCGGCTGGCCGGTTTTCGGACACAGGCAGGTAAACTCCGGTATTTCCATGTGAATCCGGTAATCGCGGCGCGGCTGCGGATTTGGAAACGTGGCGAGGTGCTTGCTGGCGGTACTCGGCATTAGGGCAGATGAACCAATTCAGTTAAAATGTTGCGCTAAATACATTGCGCTGAATCCGGCCCGGATTATAACTTACCTCACAGAGCAAAGAACAAATTGCGCCTCACTGAAATCAAGCTCGCAGGCTTCAAGTCTTTTGTAGATCCCACCAGCATTCCCGTGCCCGGCCAGCTGGTCGGCGTGGTCGGCCCCAACGGCTGCGGCAAATCGAACATCATTGACGCGGTGCGCTGGGTGCTTGGCGAATCGTCGGCGAAACATCTGCGCGGCGAGACCATGCAGGACGTGCTGTTCAACGGCTCGGGCAACCGCCAGACCGCGAATCGCGCGAGCGTCGAGCTGGTGTTCGACAACAGTCTCGGCAGGGCCGGCGGCCAGTGGGCAAGCTACGGCGAAATTTCGGTCAAGCGTGTGCTTGAGCGCGACAGCGAGTCGGCGTATTACATCAACAATCTGCACGTGCGGCGGCGCGATATCTCCGATATTTTCCTCGGCACCGGTCTGGGCGCGCGCGCCTACGCCATCATCGAGCAGGGCATGATTTCGCGCATCATTGAAGCGAAACCCGAAGAACTGCGCATCTTCCTCGAAGAGGCGGCGGGTGTTTCGAAATACCGCGAACGCCGGCGTGAAACCGAGTTGCGATTGGGCGATACACGCGAAAACCTGCTGCGCGTGGAGGACATCCGCCTCGAACTCGACAAGCAGCTCGAGCATCTGCGCGAGCAGGCGGAAGTGGCGCGCCAGTACCACGGTCTGCAGGAGCAGCTGCACCTGGCGCAGAACCTGCTGTGGCTGCAGAAAAAACGCGAGGCGGCGAGCGCGCGCGAACGTCATACGCGTGAAATCGAGAAGTTGGGCATAGAGCTGGAAGCCGAAACCGCGCGCATGCGCGAAGCCGAGCGCCGCATCGAAGAATTGCGCGACCGCCATCACACCGCCGGCGACGCCGTGCATGCGGCACACAGCAGCCTGTATGAAACGAACGCGGAATTTTCGCGCGTGCAGCAGCAACTCCAGCACGTGCGTGAAAACCGCCAGCGCATCAGCAACCAGCTGGCCGCCTTGCAAAACCAGCTCGAACAGGGTGAAGCCCAGTTGCAGGCGCAGCGCGCCAGCCAGGATGAATGGCGGCAGGAAGAGGCGCGCGCGCGGGAGCAGGCCGACGTCTGCCAGGCCGCCACCAGCGCAGCTGCGGCGCAATTGCCAATCGCCGAGCAGGAGTTTCGCGCCAGCCAGGTTGAGCGCGACCGGCTGCAGCTGGAAGCCACCGAAAACGTGCAGGCGTTGCAGTTGGCGCAAGCGAGCGGCGAACACGCACTGAAAATACTCGCCCAGCTTGCGCAGCGCGAACAGCGCTTGAGCGAGGAGCAGGCAGCCTTGGTGCCCCCGGACAACGCAGAACTAGAACGGCTGCGCGCCGAGCTGGCCGAGCTGGAGGCGCAGCATCACGACAAGCGCGTGCAGCTCGATGCCGAAGAAGCGTCACTGCCGAAGCTTGAGCAGGCATTGCGCGAGCAGGGCGCGACCGTGGATACCGCTGCGCAGCAGGTGACGGCATTGACGGCGCGCGTCGATGCGCTGACGCAGTTGCAGGACCGCATCGCGCGCAGCGAAACCATGCAGGGCTGGCTCGCTTCCCACGATCTGAATGCGGCACGCCGCCTGTGGCAGGACATCGAAATCGAAGCCGGCTGGGAAGACGCGCTGGAAGCCGTGTTGCGCGAACGGCTGAATGCAATCGGCCTCGGCGATCTCGCGCAGGCGGCACCCTGGCTTGGCGACCTGCCGCCGGGCAAGATGACCGTATATACGGCCGCCGGCGATAGCGCCGCGCCGTCCGCACCGTTCGGGCTCGAACCTCTTGCCGGCTATGTACGCTGCAAGAACGCAGCCGCTGCCGGCGCGCTCGCCGACTGGCTGCACCAGGTTTACGTGGTCAAAGACCGCCGCGAAGGGCTCGCCTTGCGCGAGCGGCTGCCGGCAGGCGCGCTGCTGGTGTCGGGCGATGGCCATGTCTTCACGCGCCACAGCGTGAGTTTTCACGCGCCGGACTCGGAGTTGCACGGCGTGTTGTCGCGCCAGCGCGAGATCGAATCTCTCACCGGCCAGCTTGCAGGCGAGCAGGCGACGCTGGCGTCGCAACGCAGCGAACTCGCCGCTGCGGACACGCAGTTTGAGCAGAGTAAGGCCGCACTCAACGAATTGCGTTTTGCGGTTGAATCGCAACAGCAGTCATTGCACGAATCCGAATTGACGATACTCAAGCTGTCGGAACAGGCGCAGCGCATCACCCAGCGCGGCGAGCAGATCGCGTCCGAGCTGGCGGAAATCGGCGCGCAATCGGGGCATGAGCGCGCCCAGAATGACGCGGCGCAGACCCGGATCAGTCAGTTCGACCGCCGGCGCATCGAGCTGCAGGGGCATCAGGCCAACACGCTCGAACACTATACCGCTGCGGAAACGGCACTGGAACAACAGCGCCTGGCCGCGCAGCAGGCCGAGCGCGCGGCGCAGGAGTCCGCATTCCATCTCAAGACCTGCGCGAACAAGATCGCCGAGGTCGAAAACGCCATCAATTTGATCGATGTCAACGTCGGTTCAGTGAAAAACGGCATCGCCCAGCACGGGCAGGAACTGGGCGTGCTGGACGAGGCGCCGCTTAACGCCGAACTCGAGGAGGTCATTGCGGTGCGCGCGCAGAAGGAGCAGGCGCTGGCCGCGGCGCGCGATGCCCTCGAAGCAACTGAAACCGAACTGCGTGAAACCGAGCAGGAACGGCTCACCATTGAGCAAAACCTCAATCCGATACGCGAGCGCACCGGCGAAGTTAAATTGAAGGAGCAGGAAGCGCGCCTGATGGAGGAGCAATTCGCGCAGCAGCTCGCCGAAGCCGGCGCCAACGAGCAGGAAGTCGAGGCGCAGCTCGATAAAGGCAAACGCTCGGGCGCGTTGCAGGCCGATATCTTGCGGCTGAACGGCGAAATCGGCGCGTTGGGCGCAGTGAACCTCGCGGCGCTGGAAGAACTCGACACCTCGCAGCAGCGCAAGAACTACCTTGATGCCCAGTCGCTGGACCTCAACCAGGCATTGACCACGCTGGAAGACGCGATCCGGCGCATCGACCGCGAGACGCGCGAACGCCTGCAGCACACGTTCGACGAGGTGAACGGGCATTTCGGCCGGCTGTTTCCGTCTTTGTTCGGCGGCGGCCAGGCCAAGCTGGTGCTCTCTGGCGAAGAGATACTCGACAGCGGCGTGCAGGTCATCGCGCAGCCGCCGGGCAAGAAGAACAGTTCTATCCACCTGCTGTCGGGCGGCGAAAAGGCGCTGACCGCGCTATCGCTGGTGTTCGCGCTGTTCCAGCTGAATCCGGCGCCGTTCTGTCTGCTCGATGAGGTCGATGCGCCGCTCGACGATACCAATACCGAGCGCTTCTGCGAGCTGGTGAAAAAAATGTCGGTCAACTCGCAGTTCCTGTTTATCAGCCACAACAAAATCACGATGGAGCTCGCCAACCAGCTGATCGGCGTTACTATGCAGGAAGCCGGCGTCTCGCGCGTTGTCGCGGTCGATATCGAGGAAGCCATGAAGCTCGCCGAAGAAGCTGCGTAAGCCACGGAAATGAGCGATCTGCAGATCAGTCTGCTCGGGATAGGCGCCTGCGTCGTGGCCGGCGTTTATGCGTTCAACTCGTGGCAGGAACGCCAGTTCCGCCGCCTCTCGGAAGCGGCGTTCGAGCGCGAGCATGACGACGTGCTGATGCCGGCAGCGCCCGCGGCAGATGATGTGGCAGAGGCGCGAATCGAACCCACCTTGGATGCACCACCTGCTGCATCGGTATTCAAGGCGCCGGTGCCGCGCGCGCGCGCAGCTGTCATGGTCGATCCGGTAATTGACTATGTCGTGGAAGCCGAACTTGTAACGCCGGCTGCGAGCGCAGGCCTGCACGATGAACTGAGCGGGCTGGCCATGGATTGGCACAAGCCGGTGCTGGTCGCGGGCTACGATGCCGCGACCGGGGTATGGCTGCCGGCGGGCATGGACAGCGGGTCCGAACACGCGCAATTGCGTTTCGCGCTGCAGATGTCCAACCGCTCGGGCTGCATCGAGCGGGAGCAGTTGAGTGCGTTCCGCGATGCCGTGCAGAAGTGGGCGGAAAGCCGCGGCGGCAAAATCAAGTGTCTCGACATCGACCTCGCGCACGCAATGGCGGTGCAGCTCGACCGCTTTTGCGCCGATGTCGACATCGCAATCGGCGTTAACGTGGTGACGCGCGACAGCGCTCCGATTTCCGGTACCAAGATCCGCGCGCTGGCGGAAGCGGGCGGACTGAAACTCGAGAGCGACGGCGTGTTCTATCTGCGCGGCGACAGCGGCAATACGCTCTACACGCTGGACAATCACGAACCCATGCCTTTCATGCCGGAGCAGATCAAGACGCTGTCGACCGGCGGCGTGACGTTTTTGCTCGACGTGCCGCGTGTGGCGGATGCGCTGCGTGAATTCGAAGGCATGCTGGCCTGCGCGCGCAGTTTCGGGTCCAAGCTCGGCGGTACGCTGGTGGACGACAATCGAAACGCGCTGACCGAAGATGCGATCGACAAGATCCGGCGCCAGCTGACGGGAATACTCGCGACCATGGAGGCCGGGCAGATCGCCGCCGGAGGAGCGCGCGCGCTGCGTTTGTTTTCGTGAATGGCCATAGCTCCGCACACCGTGAAGCGCGTGAAGGAACTGCGCGCCGAACTCGATCAGCATAATTACAATTACTACGCGCTGGACCAGCCGCTCATTGCGGACGCGGAATATGACCGCCTGTTTCGCGAGTTGCAGGAGCTGGAAGAACAAAATCCGCAGCTGGTAACCGCCGACTCACCGACGCAGCGCGTCGGCACGCAAGCGCTCGCCGAATTCGCCCAGGTCACGCACCGCACGCCGATGCTGTCGCTGAACAACGCGTTTGCAGACGACGAGATAGCGGCTTTCGACAAACGCGTGCGCGAAACGCTCGATGCGGCGGAAGTTGAATACGCGGCTGAGCCCAAATTCGACGGGCTTGCGATCAGCCTGACGTATGCGGACGGCCTGCTGGTTACGGGGGCGACGCGCGGCGACGGCTATACCGGCGAAGACGTCACGGTCAATTTGCGCACCTTGCGGTCCATTCCATTGAAGTTGCGCGCGCCGCATCCACCAGTAATGCTCGAGGTGCGCGGCGAAGTGCTGATGCTGCGCGCCGATTTCGAGAGTCTCAACGCGCGCCAGCGCGAGCTGGGGGAAAAGGAATTCGTCAATCC
Source organism: Betaproteobacteria bacterium (assembly GCA_947474275.1). GTDB lineage: Bacteria > Pseudomonadota > Gammaproteobacteria > Burkholderiales > SG8-41 > PALSA-1004. Next base: position 17,931 of record CANJHY010000020.1, on the reverse strand, counting down.
GCGCAACGCGGCGGCGGGAGCGCTGCGCCAGCTCGATCCGCGCATCACGGCGACGCGACGGCTGGCTTTTTATGCTTATGGCACCGGTGCGGCAGCGGATGACGGGCTGCGCAAACATTCGCAGGACCTGGGCCGGCTGGCCGAACTCGGTTTTCTGGTGACTGCCGAGCGCGCGGTCGTCAAAGGTGTGGACGGTTTGCTGGGCTATTACCGGGCCATCGGTAGCAAGCGCGTCAGTCTGCCGTTCGACATCGACGGCGTCGTCTACAAGGTGAACGAACTGTCCGCGCAGAACACGCTCGGCTTCGTATCGCGCGCGCCGCGTTTCGCCATCGCGCACAAATTTCCGGCGGAAGAAGCGACCTCGATAGTCGACGGCATCGATGTGCAGGTCGGACGCACCGGCGCGCTCACGCCGGTGGCGCGACTGCAGCCGGTATTTGTCGGCGGCGTCACTGTCACCAACGCGACTTTGCACAACGAAGACGAAGTACAGCGCAAGGACGTGCGCGTCGGCGATACCGTAGTCGTGCGGCGCGCCGGCGATGTCATACCGGAGGTGGTGCGCGTGGTCATTGACAAGCGCCCGCTGCATACCCACGCGTTTGTCATGCCGGTGCGCTGCCCGGTGTGCCGCTCGGCAGTGCGCAAGTCGGAAGACGAAGCGATTGCCCGCTGCAGTGCCGGTCTTTTTTGTCCGGCGCAACGCAAGCAGGCACTGCTGCATTTTGCCAGCCGCCGAGCGCTGGATATCGAGGGGTTGGGCGACAAGCTCGTCGAACAGCTGGTTGATGCCGGCATTGTGCGCACGCCGGCGGATCTCTACAAGCTGGGCATCGCCAAGCTGGCGGAACTCGAGCGCATGGCCGAAAAATCGGCGACCAACCTCGTCGCCGCCATCGAAAAAAGCAAACAGACTACGCTGGCGCGGTTTATTTACGCGCTCGGTATTCGCAATGTTGGCGAGAGCACCGCGCGTGACCTCGCGCGTTATTTCGGCAATGTCGATCGCCTGGCGGCGGCGGACGTCGAGAGCCTGCAGCAGGTCTCCGATGTCGGTCCGGTGGTGGCGCAAAGCATTGCGGCTTTCTTTGCCGAACTGCACAATCGCGAGGTGATCGAGCAACTGCAGGCAGCCGGCGTGACATTCGCCGAGACGGCGCAGCGGACAGTCGATACAGCGAGCCCGGTTTATAACAAGACCTTTGTGCTGACCGGCGCGCTGCCCAATCTGACGCGCGACAACGCTGCGCAGAAAATCCGCGATCGCGGCGGCAAAGTCAGCGGCAGCGTGTCGAAGAAAACCGATTATGTCGTTGCCGGCGCCGATGCGGGCAGCAAGTTCGACAAGGCGCGCGAACTGGGTGTTGCTATACTGGACGAAGCGGAACTCCTGAAGCTGCTGGATGAATGAGGACACGATGAGCGTTATTACCAAGGCGGTATTTCCGGTGGCCGGGCTGGGTACGCGCTTCCTGCCGGCGACCAAGGCGAGCCCCAAGGAAATGCTGCCAGTGGTCGACAAGCCGCTCATCCAGTATGCAGTGGAGGAGGCGGTGGCAGCGGGCATCACCGAGCTGGTGTTCATCACCGGCCGCAGCAAGCGCGCCATCGAGGACCATTTCGACAAGGCTTTCGAAGTGGAGTCCGAACTGACCACGCGCGGCAAGCACGCGATGCTCGCCATGGTGCGCGATGTCGTGCCGAAAAACGTCAAATGCATTTACGTACGCCAGCAGGAAGCGCTCGGACTGGGGCACGCCGTGCTGTGCGCGCAGCCGGTGGTTGGCGATCAACCGTTCGCGGTGATCCTGGCGGACGATCTTATCGATGCGAAGCCGCCGGTCATGAAACAAATGGTCGACGTCTACCGTCGCGAGCGTTGCTCGCTGTTGGGCGTGCAGCAGGTATCGCGCGCCGAGACCCGGCAGTACGGCATCGTCAAGCCGGGCCGCCGCGAAGGAATTTTGTATCCGGTGACCGCCATCGTGGAAAAGCCGCAACCCAGCAAGGCGCCATCGCGCCTCGGCGTGGTCGGGCGTTACATCCTGTCGCCGCGCATTTTTCACCATTTGCAGCGGGTGAAGCCCGGCGCGGGCGGTGAGATACAGCTGACGGACGGCATCGCGGCCTTGCTCGGTGACGAGCGCGTGCTGGCGCACCAGTTCACGGGTGTGCGCTACGATTGCGGCAGCAAGCTCGGTTATCTGAAAGCGAACGTAGCCTACGGACTCAAGCATCCCGAGGTCGCGCGCGAGTTTGCAAAACACCTTGCTGCTTTGCGACGTTGAGCGGCGGCCATGCTGACAGCAAACGAAGCGCAGGACGTTCTGAAGACCGCGCAGCTGGTATGTCCGGCAGCGGCGGCGGCGCAGGCGGTGGCACGCATGGCGGCGGAAATAACCGCTGCGCTGGCGACAGCGCATCCACTGGTGCTGAGCGTTATGACAGGCGCGGTGGTGGTGACAGGGCAACTGCTGCCTTTGCTCTGCTTCCCGCTCGATTTCGACTACATACACCTGACGCGTTATGGCGACGCCACCCGCGGCGGCAGCATTGAATGGAAAATGTTTCCCGCCGAGCGGATTGCCGGGCGCGCGGTGCTGGTGATCGACGACATACTGGACGAAGGGCACACGCTGGTCGAGATCAGGCGGCGCGTGCTCGAGGCTGGCGCTGGCAGTTTTCACGCGGCGGTGTTTGCCGACAAGGACATCGGCAAAAAGAAACCGATTGCCGCCGACTTCACCGGCATCACATTGCCCAACCGTTATGTGTTCGGTTTCGGCATGGACGTCAAAGGCGCGTGGCGCAACCTGCCCGCGGTCTACGCAATGAAAGAGGGTTGATTCCATGCTGGCGATCATAGGCGGCAGCGGCTTCACGCAGATTCCCGGTCTCGAATCGGTGCGGCGCGAAGTGGTGCGCACGCCGTACGGCGAACCTTCCGGCGCGCTTACTTTCGGCAGCATAGCCGGCCATGCGGTGGTGTTTCTGGCGCGGCACGGTTACGGCCATACGATCCCCCCGCATGAGATCAATTACTGCGCCAATATCTGGGCCTTGCACGCGTGCGGAGTGAAACGCGTGCTCGCCATTGCGGCCGTCGGCGGCATCCGCAAAGACCTCGCGCCCGGTGTATTGGTGGTTCCCGACCAGATCATCGACTACACGCACGGGCGGTCAGGCACTTTTTTTGTGCTCGCCGATCGCGGCGTGCAGCACGTTGATTTCACGCTGCCGTATACTGCGGCCGTGCGCACGGCGTGCATCAGCGCCGCCCAACGTGCGGGCGAAACGGTGGTCGATGGCGGAGTCTATGCCGCAACCCAGGGGCCGCGCCTGGAAACTGCCGCGGAGGTCAATCGGCTTGAGCGCGATGGCGCCGACATAGTGGGCATGACCGGCATGCCGGAAGCGGTGCTCGCACGCGAAATCGGCTTGTCTTACGCCACGCTGGCAATCGTCGTCAATCATGCGGCCGGCCGCGGCGCGAGCGCAGCCGGCATCACGACGGAAGACATGACGGCGATATTGCAGCAGGCGACGGGCAGGGTGCAACGCATACTCGAACAAATGGTGAAAGCGGATGGCGGTTAGAGAAGTCTTGAGAATGGGAGATCCGCGCCTGCTTGCGCGCGCGCAGCCGGTCGAAGAATTCGATACCCCTGAATTGCACGCATTGCTTGCCGACATGCAGGACACGATGGCGGCATTGGACGGCGCGGGACTGGCGGCGCCGCAAATCGGCGTCGGGCTGCAGGTTGTGATATTCGGCGTCGAGCAGAACCCGCGCTATCCCGACGCCGAAGAGGTGCCGCGGACGGTGCTGATCAACCCGACGCTGACGCCGCTGGTCAACGACACCGAGGACGGCTGGGAAGGTTGTCTGTCGGTCCCCGGCATGCGCGGGGTGGTGCCGCGCTACACGCGCCTGCGCTACCAGGGATTCGACCAGTACGGCAAACCGATAGATCGCAGCGTCGATGCTTTTCACGCGCGTGTCGTGCAGCATGAATGCGATCACCTGATCGGCGTGCTGTACCCGATGCGCATCCGCGACTTCCGGCAGTTCGGGTTTACCGAGGTGCTGTTTCCTGACGAAGATATCGGGGACGACTGAGAATCCTGATTCCTGGATCCTGCCCTTAAGTCTGTAATTCCCGCACCAGGTCGCTTTCAAACTTGATGACTTTTTTCGGATCGCTCAGCGCCGGGCCGTTGATCAGGAACACGTCTTCGGCGCGGTCGCCGAGGGTATTGATCTTGGCGGTATACAGGTTGATCTGGTAGTCGACGAGACAGCGGCCGACGCGCGATAGCAGGCCCGGCCGGTCGCCAGCGATGATATTGAGCACTTTATACAGGCCGCGTTCGTCGGCCGTGATGCTGACTTCGGGCGTGATCGGAAAATGCTTCAGCTGGCGGCTCAAGCGGCCCTGCGCCGGCGGTTCGAGCGGCGTTTCGTTGGCGAGACGCAGGCCGAGTTCGTGCTCGACATAGCCGATCAGATCGCGGTATTGCGGCTTCTTGTTGTTGGGATCGAGGATAGCGAAGCTGTCCAGCGCGTAGCCGTGGCGCGTCGTGTAAATCTTGGCGTCTACGATCGAATAGCTGATGCGTTCGAAAAAACTGCAGATGCGCGCGAACAGGTCTTTCTGGTCGCGCACGTAAATCATGACCTGCAGGCCTTCGCCGGCGGTGGACAGGCGGGCCTTGACCACCGGCACCGGCGTATCGACGCGATAGTTGAGCAGCCGCGTGTGCCACGCGATTTCTTCGACGTCGTGGCGCAGAAAGTATGAAATGTCGAGCTGCGACCACAGTTTCTCGGCCGCGTCGTCCTTGATTGCGTAGAGCCTCAGCTTGGCTTTGACCGCGTCCTGACGCTGCTGCAGGTTGCTGTCGGGCGAATGGGTATCGCCGCTCAGGCGGCGGCGCGTCATCAAAAACAGGTCTTCCAGCAGCTTGGCTTTCCACCCGTTCCAGACTTTGGGGCTGGTGCCGCGTATGTCGGCGACGGTCAATATATACAGCGCGACCAGGTGGCGTTCATCGGCGACCCGCGCGGTGAACGCGGCGATGACATCGGGGTCGGACAGGTCCTGCTTTTGCGCGGTGGCAGACATCACCAGGTGATTTTCGACCAGCCAGGCGACCAACTCGCCGTCGGCGCGCGGCAGGCCGTGCTCGCGGCAAAACCTCAGCGCATCGACTTTACCCAGCAACGAGTGGTCGCCGCCGCGTCCTTTCGCGATGTCGTGAAACAGCCCCGCGAGATAAAGCAGTTCCGGATGAGCGAAGTCGCTCATCAGGCGGCTGGCGAGCGGGAACTCGTGGGCGAGCTCGGGTACCGCGAAGCGCCGCAGGTTGCGCACGACGTGGAGGATGTGCTCGTCCACGGTATAGACGTGATACAGGTCGTGCTGCATCTGGCCAACGATGCGTCCGAACGCGGGAATGTAGCGACCAAGGATGCCGTACTGATTCATGCGTTTGAGCTCGCGGACGACGCGTGACGGGCTGCTCAGGATCTGCATGAACAGTCGGCGGTTTTCCGGGACGCGTCGGAAAGCGGGATTGATGAGGGGGCTCGCGCGCCACAACGCGCGCAGCGTGACCGCCGTCATGCCTTTCAATTCGTGGTGCTGCTGCAAAATGACAAAGGCCTCGAGCATGGCGCTCGGTTCGCGCCGGAAGAGGCCTTCGTCAGTGGCTTCGAGTCGTTCGTTGCGGCTGTGGAAGCGCTCGTTGATTTTCTGGATGGCGCGGCTGCGTGACGGAAAAATCAGCGTGCCGAGGTTCTGCAGCACTATGGTGTTGAGCTGGCTGATTTCGATCGCGGTGCGGTAAAAGCGCTGCATCAGGTGCTCGCTCGCGCGGCGATGCGCGGTATCGCGCAGACCCATTTGCGTCGCCAGCGCGGTCTGCACGTCGAAGACAAGGCGTTCCTCGCGTCGCCGCGCCAGGTAGTGCAGATGTATGCGCAGGTTCTGCAGAATCGCCTCGTGCTTGCGCAACAATGCGGCTTCGCGGCGCGTGATGATTTCGCGGTTGACGAGGTCCGACCAGCGCGTGCCGATGCCGGCGGCCTTGCTGATCCACAATATCGTTTGCAGATCGCGCAGTCCGCCCGCGGTTTCCTTGATGTTGGGCTCGAGATTGGTGTCGTGGTAGCGCGCGTGGCGCTGCTCCTGCTCGAGTCGCTTGGCCTTGGTGAACTGCGGCGCGTCGAGCTTGCGCAGGAATTCGCGTTCGAACTGGCGAAACAGCTTGCGCTCGCCAATGAGCAGCCGTGCTTCGAGCAGGCTGGTCTGGATGGTCACGTCCTGGGCGGAGAGTTCGGCGCACTCCGCGACCGTGCGCACGCTGTGCCCGACGTCGAGCCCGATGTCCCACAGCAGGCTGACGAATTGTTCGAGTTTTTCCGTCAGCGCTTGGTCGGCGGTGGCCGGCAGCAGTATCAGGAGGTCGATGTCGGAATACGGGAACAATTGGCCGCGGCCGTAACCGCCGACCGCGACAAGGGTAACGCCCGCGGGCATGTCGACGTGCTGCCAAACAGATTTCAGGATGCTGTCGACGAGCTGGCGATGCTCGCGCAGCAGCTTCGGCGCGGAGTGGTGTTCGAGATAGCGCTGGTGCAGCGCGGCGCGATTTTCGGTGAGCCGCCGCTTCAGCCGCGCGCTGGTTGATTCCGGCGCCGCGGGTGTTGCGAGCGGCGGTTGTGCAGTGCTAGCCATGCCCGGCGTTGATAAACGCCGGCGGCGGCGGCGCGCCGGCGGACACCGTGAGCACTTCGTAGCCACCTTCGGTAACGAGCACGGTGTGTTCCCACTGCGCGGACAGGCTGTGGTCCTTCGTCACTATCGTCCAGCCGTCGGCCAATTGGCGGATGCCGGCGCGGCCGGCGTTGATCATGGGCTCGATGGTAAACGTCATGCCGGCTGCGAGTTGCATGCCGGTGCCGGGCCGGCCGTAATGCAGGACCTGCGGTTCTTCGTGAAATTTGCGCCCGATGCCGTGGCCGCAGAATTCGCGCACCACGCTGCAGCCATAGCCTTCGGCGCAGGTCTGGATGGTATGGCCGACATCGCCTAGGCGCGCGCCGGCGCGCACCTCGGCGATGCCGCGCCACATGCATTCGTAAGTGATGTCGCACAGGCGTTGCGCCTGCACAGCCGGCTGACCGAGAAAATACATGCGGCTGGTGTCGCCGTGAAAGCCGTCCTTGATCACGGTGACATCGATATTGACGATGTCGCCGGTTTTGAGTTTTTTGTCGCCGGGCACGCCATGGCAGACCACGTGATTGACCGAGGTGCAGACCGACTTCGGGTAGGGCTGGTAACCGGGCGGCGCGTAATTGAGCGGCGCGGGCACGGTGTCCTGCACCTTGACCATGTAGTCGTGGCACAGCCGGTCGATTTCATTGGTGGTGATGCCGGGCTTGACATGCGGCGTGATGAAATCGAGCACTTCGGAGGCGAGGCGGCCGGCTATGCGCATTTTGGCGATTTCGTCGGCGGTCTTGGGCGGGGCGGTCATGGCGGAGGTGCGACTATACATGGAGATTTACTTAATCAAATCAAAAGGAGGCGGATTCTAGTCCAGTTTTCACGCGGCTCCAAACCCGGGGGCGCCGGGAGTCCGCGGCATACTGCCGGGGCAGGCGCCAGTCCAGATGCTGCGGTTGAGCAAAAACCATTAAGGATGATATAATTAGTGGCTGGTCTGAAACAAGTTCCCCGCTGAATTTATGGGGATTTCAGGCCTTAACTCGCACATCCGCCACAAGTCAGGGTGCTCGGCAACGAGTGTACGTGGGTGGATGGAGGCTTAAACCCTAACTGGAGATTGTATGGCAACTACCATGCGTGAAATGCTGGAGTGTGGCGTCCATTTCGGACACCAGACCCGGTACTGGAACCCCAAGATGGCCCCGTTTATCTTTGGCCATCGCAACAAAATTCATATTATCAACCTCGAAAAGACGCTCGCCCTGTATCAGGACGCGCTGAAATTCGTGCGCCAGATGACTTCGAACAAGCGCGTCATCATGTTCGTCGGCACCAAGCGGCAGGCGCGCGAGATCGTCAAGGAAGAGGCGCTGCGTTGCGGCTCGCCATATGTCGATCATCGCTGGCTGGGCGGCATGCTGACCAACTACAAGACGGTCAAAGCTTCGATCAAGCGCCTGAAGGACATGGAGGTGATGGCCGAAGACGGTACGTTTGAAAAGCTGGTCAAGAAAGAGGCTCTCAACTACCAGCGCGAAATCGTCAAGCTCGAGCGCAGCCTGGGCGGCATCAAGGACATGAACGGCCTGCCGGATGCGCTGTTCGTGATCGATGTCGGCTATCACAAGGGCGCGATCGCCGAAGCGAAGAAGCTCGGTATTCCGATCATCGCGGTGGTCGATACCAACCACAATCCGGAAGGCGTCGATTACGTGATTCCGGGCAACGACGATTCCAGCCGTGCCATCCAGTTGTATGCGCGCGGCGTGGCGGATGCGATTCTGGAAGGACGCAACCAGGTGGTGCAGGAAATCATCAGCGACGAAGAGTTCGTCGAGGTAGAGGACGCTCCAGCAAAGTAACCGAGGCAAACCCAAAAAGGGGCGTCAGCCCCTTTTTTTTAAGCAGCACCGGAGCAGCGGTGTGGCGGCTTCGCGCTGGTTGGGCGTAGGACGCAGTAGATGAAAATTGAAGTGTAGTTTTTAAAAAGCTTGGAGTGGAAATGGCGGAAATCACCGCAGGTATGGTCAGGGAATTGCGCGACAAGACCGACGCGCCGATGATGGAATGCAAAAAAGCGTTGACTGAGGCGGGCGGAGATCTCGTCAAGGCTGAAGATATTCTGCGTGTCAAACTCGGCAACAAGGCGAGCAAGGCGTCGTCGCGGGTAGCGGCGGAGGGTATCGTTGCAGTGTTCGTGTCGGCGGACGGCAAATTGGGCTCGATGCTCGAGGTCAATTGCGAAACCGACTTCGTGGCCAAGAACGAGGACTTTCTCGGTTTTGCGAAAAAAGCGGCGGAACTGGTTGCCGCTAAAAATCCCGCCGACGTCGCCGCGCTGTCCGCGTTGCCGCTCGACGGCTCCAGCGTGGAAGCAGTGCGTACGGCGCTGGTCGGCAAAATCGGCGAGAACGTTTCGCTGCGGCGCTTCGCGTGCGTGGCGGCGGTCGGCAAGCTGGCGACATACATTCACGGCGGCGCCAAGGTCGGCGTGCTGATCGACATCGCCGGTGGCGATGACGCGTTGGCCAAAGACATTGCGATGCACATTGCCGCGATCAAGCCGATGGCGCTGTCGAAAGAGGGCATTCCCGCCGACCTTATCAAGCGCGAGCGCGATATCGCGGCGGCCAAGGCGGCAGAATCGGGCAAGCCGGCGAATATCGTCGAGAAAATGGTCGAAGGCAGCGTGCAGAAGATCCTCAAGGAAAAGACCCTGCTGGGCCAGCCGTTCGTCAAGGACGACAAGCAGACCGTCGAACAGGTACTGAAGAGCAAGGGCGCGCAGGTTCACGCCTTTTATCTGTACGTCGTCGGCGAAGGCATGGAGAAGCGCAAGGACGATTTTGTCGCCGAGGTCATGGCCCAGGCGAGCAAGGCCGGCAAGGAAGCGCAGCCCAACTGAGCCATGGCCAACCAGCCCGCACATAAACGCATATTGCTCAAGCTCAGTGGAGAAGCGCTGATGGGCGGTGATGCCTACGGCATCAACCGCGAAACCATCGAGCGCATCATCTCGGAAATAGCGGAGGTCGTGGCACTCGGCGTGGAAGTGGCGGTGGTGATCGGCGGTGGAAATATTTTCCGCGGCATGGCGCCGGCAGCAGCGGGCATGGACCGCGCTACCGCGGACTACATGGGCATGCTGGCCACCATCATGAATGCGCTGGCGCTGCAGGACGCGATGCGGCGCATGAAGCTGGTGAGCCGCGTGCAGTCGGCGCTCAATATCGAGCAGGTGGTGGAGCCGTATATCCGCGGCAAGGCCATGCGCTACCTCGAAGAGGGTAAGGTGGTGATATTCGCCGCCGGCACCGGCAACCCGTTTTTCACGACTGACACGGCGGCGGCGCTGCGCGGGATGGAGATGAACGTCAGCCTTGTCCTGAAAGCGACCAAGGTCGACGGCGTCTACACCGAGGACCCCAAGACCCACGCCGACGCGATGCGCTACAAGAGCCTCACGTTCGATGAAGCCATCATCAAAAATCTGAAAGTGATGGATGCCACGGCGCTGACCCTGTGCCGCGACCAGAAACTGCCCATCAACGTATTCAGTATTTTCAAGCCTGGCGCGTTCAAACGCGTCGTCATGGGCGAGGACGAGGGCACGCTCGTGCATTGCTAGAGGGGAGTGCATATATATGATTGCCGACATCAAGAAATCCACCGAAGAAAAGATGAAAAAAACCTTCGAGGCGTTGAAAAACGATCTTGGCAAGGTACGCACCGGCCGCGCGCACACGGGAATTCTCGATCACGTAATGGTCGATTATTACGGGACGAAGACGGCAATTAACAGCGTTGCGAGCGTGAGCCTGCTCGATGCGCGTACCATCGCCGTGACGCCCTGGGAAAAGAACATGGTGGCGGCCATTGAAAAAGCTATACGCGATGCGGGTCTCGGGCTCAATCCGGCGACCATGGGCGAGACGGTGCGCGTGCCGATGCCGCCCCTGACTGAGGAGAGGCGCCGCGACCTGATCAAGGTCGTGCACAAGGAAGCGGAGGGCGCGCGCGTCGCCGTACGCAATATCCGGCGCGACGCCAACAATCATCTCAAGGACCTGCTCAAACAGAAGAAGGTTGCTGAAGACGAGGAGCGCAAGGCGCAGGACGACGTGCAGAAACTGACCGACCGTCATATCGCCGAAATCGACAAGGCGCTGGCCGCCAAAGAAGTCGATCTGCTGGCGGTATAGCGCGCTTGTGGCAATTCCCAGTTCCACCATCGCAATTCCCGCGACGGCCGTCACGCCGCGACATGTCGCCATCATCATGGATGGCAATGGACGCTGGGCCAAGCAGCGTTTTTTGCCGCGCATCGCCGGCCACCGGCGCGGAGTCGAAAACGTGCGCAGCACGGTGCGCGGATGTATCGAAAAAAGCATTGAATACCTGACGCTGTTTGCGTTCAGCAGCGAGAACTGGCGCCGCCCCGCGGATGAAGTCTCGTTCCTGATGCAATTGTTCATCGCGGCGCTCGAACAGGAGGTCGCGAAACTGCACGAGAACGGCGTGCGCTTCAAGGTGATCGGCGATTTGTCGCGTTTCGAGAAGCCGTTGCGGCGCCTTGTTGCCGATGCGGAAAGCCTGACCCGCGACAACACGCGGCTGACGCTGACGATAGCGGCAAACTACGGCGGACGCTGGGACATCATCCAGGCTGTCGCCCGCATGCTCAAGGACCAGCCACAATTGGCTGCCGGTTTCGCTGAAACCGACCTGCAGCCTTATCTGTCGCTTGCGTTTGCTCCCGAGCCGGACTTTTTCGTGCGCACCGGCGGCGAGCAGCGCATCAGCAATTTCCTGCTGTGGCAGCTCGCGTACACTGAAATGTATTTCACCGATACGCTGTGGCCTGATTTCGACACGGCCGCCTTCGATCTCTCGCTCGCGTCCTACCAGCGCCGCGAGCGCCGCTTCGGACGCACCAGCGAGCAATTGCGCGAAGCCAACAGCGCACAATTGCCGCAGGCACAGGCGCCCGATGGCCGTTGACCGCTGGCGGAAAGGCGGCTTGCCATGCTTAAACTGCGCCTGCTGACCGCGGCGGTCGTCCTGCCGCTGTTTCTGGCCGCCATGTTCCTGTTGCCAGGGGCTGTGTGGCAGCTCGCGCTGGTTGCGCCTGTGCTCATGGCAGGTCATGAGTGGGCGAAGCTCGCGGGGTTCAGCCGCGCGGGCAAAGCGCTGTTTCTGCTTTTGCTGACGCTGGGCGTTGCATTGCTCTGGATGACTGTAATTTGCGGCGTCGCGATAGGCGCACACGGCGCTTTCGTCGCGTATGTAGTTTATTTTTTCAGCGTCGCGTTCTGGCTCGTCATCGCGCCGTGCTGGTTGTGGCTGAAACTCGCAGTGCGCAACCGTTTTGTGCTGGGTGCGGCCGGCGTCGCCGTGTTGCTGCCGTTATGGCTGGCGCTTGCGCAGCTGCAGACCAATCCGCAACTATTGTTGCTGCTGTTCGGCGTGGTCTGGCTAGCGGATACGGCCGCTTATTTTTTCGGCAAGACTCTTGGCAGGCACAAGCTCGCGCCCGCCATCAGTCCGGCCAAAACATGGGAAGGCGTGGGCGGTGCGTTTGCCACTGTCACGGTGTATGCTCTCATTCTGTATTCGGGACGGTTTATCGAACATGAATTACAGTTTCTTGTCGCGGCATTTTTCGGCATGGCGGCATTCAGCGTTCTCGGCGATTTGTTCGAGTCGTGGTTGAAGCGCGGCGCCGGCGTGAAAGACAGCGGCACCCTGTTTCCGGGGCACGGCGGGATGCTCGACCGCATCGATGGCGCGATGTCTGCACTGCCGTTGGCGGCGCTTATTTTTATTTAGCATGAATAAAATGCGGCATCTGGCGATACTCGGTTCGACCGGCAGCGTGGGCGTCAATACGCTCGACGTAGTGGCGCGTCATCGCGACCGTTTCCGCGTGGTCGCGCTGACCGCGCACCGTCAACTCGATTTGCTGTTCCGTCAGTGCATGGAATTTGCGCCGCACTACGCCGTCATCGGCGGGGCACAGGATGCGGAACAATTGCAAAGCAGGCTGCGCGCGCAGGGCAGCGCGACGACGGTGCTGCACGGCGAAGCGGCGCTGCAGCAAGTTGCGGGGCTGCCCGAGGTCGACACGGTGATGGCGGCGATCGTCGGGATCGCCGGATTACGCGCGAGTTTTGCCGCGGTGCAGGCCGGCAAGTGCGTGCTGCTGGCGAACAAGGAAGCACTGGTCACCGCCGGGCCGGTATTCATGCAAGCGGTGCGCAGCCACGGTGCGACTTTGTTGCCGATCGACAGCGAGCACAACGCGGTGTTCCAGGCTTTACCGCGCAGTTTTGCCGGCGACCTCGCGGCATCCGGCGTGCGCCGCATCGTACTGACTGCATCCGGCGGGCCGTTTCGCAGTGTGCCGCTGGAGCGGCTGCGTAACGTAACCCCGGACGAAGCGTGCGCGCATCCCAACTGGGTGATGGGACGAAAAATTTCCGTTGATTCCGCGACGATGATGAACAAGGGGCTGGAAGTCATCGAGGCGAGCTGGTTGTTCAATGCGAACGAAGCGCAAATCAAGGTCGTGATCCACCCGGAAAGCGTGATCCACTCGCTGGTCGAATACGTGGACGGCTCGTTGATCGCGCAACTTGGTAATCCCGATATGCGCACACCCATCGCATTCGCGCTCGGCTTTCCGGAGCGGATCGACGCGGGGGTCGATGGGTTGGATCTTGCAGCGTTAAGCCAGCTTAATTTTTCGGAGCCGGATACCGCGCTGTTTCCCTGCCTGGACCTGGCGCGTGGCGCGTTGCGCGCGGGCGGCAGCGCGCCGGCGGTGCTCAATGCAGCGAACGAAGTCGCAGTCGCCGCATTTCTCGCATTGCAGCTGCGGTTTGACCGTATCCCGGAGTTGATCGAACATACGCTGGCTGGCGTTGCGGTCGTTCCCCTGGACGGGATCGAAGATGTATTCGCGGCCGATGCGAGCGCGCGCGCATGTGCGCAGGAATGGCTTGCACGCAACGCGGCCGTTGCGCTGGTGCAGCCAGTGCGCGTTTCCGCCTGAAACCGGACAGACCTGGAGTGAGATGAATTTTCTGAGCACGATAGTTGCATTTGCATTCGCGCTGGGCTCGCTGATCGTCGTACATGAGTTCGGCCATTACCTGGCGGCGCGGCTGTGCAACGTCAAAGTGCTGCGTTTTGCGGTCGGTTTCGGGCGTGTCATATTCAGCCGCCGCTACGGCAAAGATCAGACCGAGTGGGCGCTGGCGGCGTTTCCGCTTGGCGGCTACGTCAAGATGCTCGACGAGCGCGAAGGCGAAGTTGCCGCGCAGGATCTGCCGCGCGCGTTCAACCGGCAATCCGTATACCGGCGTTTTCTGATCGTGGTTGCGGGACCGCTCGCCAATTTCCTGCTGGCGATATTTCTTTACTGGTTGATATTCATGCATGGCGTGCCGGGCATGAAGCCGGTGATCGGCGCAGTGGCGCCGGAGTCGCCGGCTGCGCAGGCGCAATTCGCAGTCGGCGAAACCATCGTCAAGGTCGGCGGCGAGGCCGTCACCACCTGGCAGGAGGCGCGCTGGGTATTGCTCAATTACGCGGTCGACCGCGCGAGCGTCGCCATGGAAGTGCAAAACGAGCATGCCGAAATTCATTTCCGGAAACTCGATATGTCCGGTCTCAAGCCGGCCGATCTCGATGGAGATTTTCTGCGTGTGCTCGGTTTTTCGCGCCTGCAGCCGCCGCTGCCGCCCGTGATCGGACGCATCATTCCCGGCGGCGCGGCAGAGCGCGGCGGCGCGCTTGCTGGCGACGAAATAACAGCGGTCGATAATGTTGCGGTCAAACGCTGGGACCAGCTGGTGGCCGCGATCAGCGCCAGCCCGGAGCGGGAACTGGTTCTCGATATCAAACGCGCCGGCAGCATGCTCAAGCTCAAGGTCACGCCCGAGGCGGCGGTGGAAAATACCGCGCGCATCGGCCGCATCGGCGTCGGCGTGCGGGTCGACGCCGATGCAATGCGGCAATATATGGTGGAAGTGCGTTATACGCCGTGGGCCAGCCTCGGCCATGCGCTCCAACGGACCTGGGAAACGTCCGTATTCAGCCTGCGCATGCTGGGGAAAATTATCGTCGGCGAAGTATCGCTGAAGAACCTGAGCGGCCCCATCACGATCGCGGATTACGCCGGGCAATCGGCGCAAATCGGCTGGATTTCCTACCTCGCGTTTATCGCCCTCATCAGCATCAGTCTCGGCGTTCTCAACTTATTGCCCATCCCCTTATTGGATGGCGGCCATTTGATGTATTATATACTTGAAATTATTAAGGGAAGTCCGGTTTCGACCCGACTTATGGAGGTTGGCCAGAATTTCGGCATGGGATTGTTGTTTTTGCTGATGGCTTTTGCGTTGTATAACGATATCACCAGGCTATTAAACGGTTGATGATGCGCTGCTATAAATTAGTGTTGTTTGTGATTGCCTCCGTGCTGGCATGCGGTGCGCACGCCTTCGATCCTTTCGTCGTTAAAGACATACGCATCGAAGGCATCCAGCGTACCGAGGCCGGAACGATATTCAGCTACCTGCCGGTCAAAGTCGGCGAGACCATGACCGACGAGAAGGCGGCCCAGGCGATTCGCTCGCTGTATGCCACCGGATTTTTCCGCGACGTCAGCCTCGAAGTCGACAGCGGCGTGCTGATCGTGGTGGTGCAGGAGCGCCCGTCGATCGCGCAAATCGAGATCGTGGGCGCCAAGGACTTCAGCAAGGAAGACCTGCTCAAAGGCCTGCGCACGGTCGGCCTTGCGGACGGCCGCATTTTTGACCGCGGGCTGCTCGACAAAGCGGAACAGGAGCTCAAGCGCCAGTACATCAGCCGCGGCAAGTATTCCGCGCAGATTACGACCACCTCGACACCTCTGGAACGCAACCGCGTGGCGGTGAAATTCGATATCGTCGAAGGCGAAGTCGCGAAAATCCGCCAGATCAGCATCATCGGCAATCAGGTGTTCAAGGAAAAGGATCTGATCGGGCTGTTCAAGCTGCGCACGCCGGGGCTGCTGACCTGGTTCAGCAAGGACGATCAGTATTCGAAACAGAAACTGGCCGCCGATCTCGAGACGCTGCGCTCCTACTATCTCGACCGCGGCTATCTCGAGTTCATCGCCGACTCGACGCAGATTTCGATCACGCCCGACAAAAAAGACGTTTACATCACAATCGGCGTGACGGAAGGCCCGCAATATACGGTGGCCGACGTCAAGCTGGCGGGCGAAACGCTGATTTCCGAAGCCGAGGCGCGCAAGCTTATCAAGTTAAAGAGTGGTGAAATATTCTCGCGCAGCAAGCTGACCGAATCGACCAAACTTCTCAGCGACCGCATCGGCAATGACGGTTACGCTTTCGCCAACGTTAATGCGGTGCCGGAACTCGACAAGGACAAGCGCAAGGTCAACTTTACGTTCTTCGTCGATCCGGGGCGCCGCGTTTACGTCAGGCGCATCAACGTTACCGGTAACACGCGCACGCGGGACGAAGTAGTACGCCGCGAAATGCGCCAGCTCGAAGGCGGCTGGTACTCGTCGGAAAAGATCACGAAGTCCAAGCAGCGCGTCGACCGGCTTGGATACTTTTCCGAAGTCAATGTGGAAACACCGAGCGTCCCCGGCACCACTGACCAGGTTGATCTCAGTATCAGCGTGGTCGAGAGGCCGACTGGCAACATTCTTTTTGGCGCCGGGTTCGGCAGCGAAGGTGTGGTGCTTTCTGGCGGCATTACCCAGCAAAACGTATTTGGCTCTGGCAACCACATTGGAGCGCAGGTCAACACCAGCAAGGTCAACACGGTCTATTCGCTGTCGTTTACGCAACCTTATTGGACGGTGGACGGGGTGAGTAGGGGGTTCGACATATATCATCGCAAAAGCAATCCTAGAGCTCTCGGAACCGGTGTATACGACACCTCGACGACAGGCGGCCAAGCACGTCTCGGTGTGCCATTTACCGATATCGATAGCGTCAGTTTTGGCCTGGGTTATGAAGACACCAGCATTAATGCTGATGCAGGTGCCCCATTGCTGATTTCCAACTACGTAACTACTTTTGGCGCCAAGAACACAGCGGCGCTGGGTACCGTAGGCTGGGGGCGGGACAACCGCGACAGCGCAATTTATCCGACCACTGGCGCCATTTCGCGCGCCAACCTTGAGACGGGTTTGCCGGGAGGCACGCTGCGGTTTTACAAGTTGAGCGCGGAACACAAGCGCTATATCCCGCTGACGCGCGACTTCGTGTTTTACGCCAACGGCGAAGTCGGCTATGGCGGCGGCTACGCCGGCAAACCGCTGCCGTTCTTTCGCAATTATTATACGGGCGGGCCCGCGTCCGTGCGCGGTTTTTTTCCCTCCAACGTCGGTCCCAAGGACGTCAACGGAGACCCTACCGGGGGCAACCGCAAACTCGTCGGCAACCTTGAATTGCTGTTCCCGTTCCCGGGTCTGCAGAACGACAAATCCATTCGCGTCTCGACATTCCTGGATGCGGGCATAATCGGTGATTCCTACGCGTTAGGCGACGTGCGCAGTTCGGCAGGTTTGGCGGTATCTTATGTCTCGCCATTTGGCCCTTTGAAGATCAGTTTCGCCCAGCCATTCAAGTCTCAGATCGGCGACCGGACGCAAAAATTCCAGTTTCAGTTCGGGCAGCAGTTTTAAGCGCAATGCCCTACGAAACGGCTAATGTACGTGTAAGGAGACGACGTTGAAGCATTTACCCTTGTTCATATTGGCAACTGCATTCGCGGCGGCAGGGCTTTTTCCGTCGGCGCAGGCTGCAGACCTCAAAATAGGGTTTATCGATGCCGATCGCATCAATCGCGAATCGGTGCCGGCAGAGCGCGCCACCAAGAAGCTGGAAAAGGAGTTCGCGCCGCGCGAGCAGGAAGTTCGCAAACTCGAGCAGCAGATCAAGGCTCTGCAGGGGCAGCTGGAAAAAGACGGCGTGACCATGAGCGAGTCGGACCGCCGCAACAAGGAAACCGAACTCGGCCGCCAGACGCGCGATTACCAGCGCCTGCAGCGTGAATTTCGCGAGGACCTGAACCTGCGCCGCAACGAAGAACTCGCGTCGCTGTTCGAGCGCGCCAACAAGGTCATCAAGCAGATCGCCGAATCGGAAAAATTCGACATCATCCT
>CANJHY010000019.1:0-40653 GCA_947474275.1 Betaproteobacteria bacterium | reverse complement strand
TCGAGCGTCTGCTTTGATTCGGTTTCGGTCGGCTCGATCAGCAGGCACTCCGGCACCAGCAGCGGAAAGTAGGTCGTCGGCGCGTGAAAGCCTTTGTCGAGCAGGCGCTTGGCGAAATCCATCGCGGTAACGCCGGTTTCGTCTTTCAGATTTTTCAGCGTGACGATGAATTCATGGCTCGCGCGCCGCGTCGGAAACGCAATGTCGAATCCCGCTTTTTTCAGTTCCACCATCAGGTAATTGGCGTTCAGCGTCGCGTACTCCGCCACCCGCTGCATGCCTTCGCGGCCCAGTAGCCGCGCGTAGATATAGGCGCGCAGCAGCACGCCCGCGTTGCCGAGGTGCGCCGACATGCGGCCTATCGATTGCGGTATGTCCTTTGTATCCTGCACCCGATAATTGGCGCCGTCCTGCGCGACCACCGGCAGCGGCAGGTACGGCAACAGCCGGGTCGCTACACCGACCGGACCGGCGCCGGGCCCGCCGCCGCCATGCGGCGTCGAGAATGTCTTGTGCAGATTCATGTGAATCACGTCGAATCCCATGTCACCGGGCTTGACCTTGCCGAGTATCGCGTTGAGGTTGGCGCCGTCGTAATAGAGAAGGCCGCCCGCGTCGTGCACGATTTTTCTGATATCGATGATCGCGTGCTCGAACACGCCGAGCGTCGATGGATTGGTCAGCATCAGTCCCGCGGTCTGCGGGCCCACCGCTGCGGTTAGCGCGGCGAGGTCGACATTGCCTTCGCGATCTGTCGGGATTTCGCGCACCGTGTAGCCGCACATCACCGCCGATGCCGGATTGGTGCCGTGCGCCGCGTTCGGCACCAGGATCTCGGTGCGCGCCGCGTCGCCACGCGCGACGTGATAAGCGCGGATCATGGCCACGCCCGCGAATTCGCCCTGCGCGCCGGCCATGGGCGCGAGACTCACTCCCGCCATGCCAGTCACGTCTTTCAATATTTCCTGCAGCTCGAACATGCACGCCAGAAAACCCTGCCCGGTTTCGGCGGGCGCATCCGGGTGACGCGCGAGGAACTGCGGCAGCATCGCCAGCGAATTGCAGGCGCGCGGGTTGTATTTCATCGTGCACGACCCAAGCGGATAAAAATGCGTGTCAATCGAGAAATTGCGCCGCGAGAGATTGGTGTAATGACGCACCGCATCGAGCTCCGACACTTCAGGCAGCAATGGCTTTGATATGCGGCGCAGGTTTTCCGGGATGGCGCCGGGCCCCGCTGCGGCGGGCGGTATCTGCGACGCGTTGCGCCGGCGTGCCTGCGATAACTCGAATATCAGCATGGGCGCATCCTACGAGCCAACTACCGACATGGTCTTGCCATCGACGCGGCGCACCGGCACGCCGGACAGATCGACATTCTCGAGGCAATAGACATTGACGCCGTAATGGTCGGGCGCCGCGCGTTTGCGGTGGAACGTGTAGATGCCGCACTCGCCGCAAAAATAGTGCTTGGCAACGCGGGTGTTCCATTGATAGAGACGCAGCCTGTCTTCGCCGCTCAGGATTTTGAGCGCCGACTCGTGCACCTTGTACATAACCGCGTTCTTTTTCACGCACAGGGTGCAGTCGCACATGGTGAAATCATCGAGAGTGCCGGTCACTTCGAACCGCACGCTGCCGCAATGGCACGAGCCTTTGAACGTTCCGCCCGGATGATTTCCCATATGCCGCGACCGGAAACGCGTTACTTCAGCGCTGCGAGCGCCGCGTCGTAATCCGGTTCGTTCTTGATTTCCGGCACGAGCTGCGAGTATTTGACCTTGTTGTTCTCATCCAGCACGACCACCGCGCGCGCGGTGGCGCCTTTCAGCGGCCCGTCGGCAATATCGACGCCATAATTGGTGAGAAAATCGCGGCCACGCATGGTCGACAGCGACACTACGTTGTTGATGCCCTCGGCTTCGCAGAAACGCTTCATGGCAAACGGCAGGTCGGCGGAAATCACCAACACCACGGTGTTTGCAAGGCTGCCCGCCTTCTCGTTGAACTTGCGCGTCGAAGTCTGGCACACGGGCGTGTCGAGACTGGGCACGATGTTTAGAACTTTTTTCTTGCCGGCGTAATCCTTGAGGCTCACGTCTTTAAGGTCCTTGCCGGTCAGCGTAAAGTCGGGCGCGGCATCGCCGGCCTTGGGAAAAGTGCCGGCGACATTGACGGGGTTGCCGCCGAGGGTAACAGTAGACATCGAATGCTCCTTGAGAGTGTCAGGTTGAGAAATTTAAGCGCTCAGGGCGCAGGATGGCCCGAGTATGCGTTGCAGATTTTCAGCGTAGCGCGCGAGATCGTCGTCGCGCTTGGTTTCGGTTGCGCACACCAGCAATGCATCGCCGAGTTCCGGATAATCCTGCGTCAAAGCGAGGCCGCCCAGTATGCCCTGCGCCCTGAGGGCTTGCAATACACCGGCAGCGGGCGCATTCAGGCGCACGACGAACTCGTGGAACACCGGCCCGCTGAACACGCGTTTGACGCCGGGCACCGCGCTTAATTGCTGCGCAAGCTTGAGCGTGTTGACGTGCGAAGCCTGCGCCACGCGTTGGAGACCTTCCGGCCCCAGCAACGAGAGATAGATGGTTGCCGCGGTAACCGCCAATCCCTGGTTCGTGCAGATATTGGATGTCGCTTTAGAGCGGCGGATATGCTGCTCGCGCGCCTGCAGCGTCAGCGTGTAACCCGGTTTGCCTTCGACATCGACCGTGCGCCCGACGATGCGTCCGGGCATTTGCCGCACGTACGCGTTGCGGCAGGCCATGAATCCGAAGTACGGGCCACCGCTCGCAAGCGGCACGCCCAGCGGCTGCCCTTCGCCGACCACAATGTCGGCGCCGCCCGCCGCCCATTCGCCGGGCGGCCGCAGGATGGCAAGCGCAGTCGGATTGACGACTGCGATGGTCAGCATGCGATTTTCTTTCGCCCACGCCGTCAATTCATCGGCCGGTTCGAGCACGCCGAAAAAATTCGGTTGCGGCACTACCAGCGCGGCATAGTCCTGGCCCGCGAACTTCCCGAGCGCCGCGGGAATCACGTGGCCGCATTCGGTGCAATACGGCACTTCGACGAGTTCGATGTCCTGGCCTTTGACGATCGCGTGCACGACCTCGCGATATACCGGATGCACGGTTGCCGGCACCAGCACGCGCTTAGACGTTTTGTGCACACGCACCGCCATCAGCACCGCTTCGGCCAGTGCGGAAGCACCGTCGTAGAGGCTGGCGTTGGTGACGTCCATCGCCGTCAACGACGTCATCATCGATTGGTATTCGTAAAGGAGCTGCAGCGTGCCCTGGCTGGCTTCGGCCTGGTAGGGCGTATACGAAGAATAGAATTCACCGCGCGTCGCGATCTGCCACACCGCCGCCGGGATATGGTGCTCGTAGGCGCCGGCGCCGATGAAATTCAACCATCGACCATCCTGCTCGGCGCGCTCCTGCATGAGCCGCGCAACTTCCATTTCGCCAAGTCCGGGCGGTACCTGCGTCAATGCCGCGCTTCTCAGTGACGCCGGAATTTCGTCGAAGAGGTCGTCGACCGCCTTGACGCCGATCGCGGCGAGCATCGCGCTCACATCGTCTTCAGTGTGTGGAATAAAGGGCATTTTGTTGTAGTGAGGCGTTAGGCGTGAGGAGTGCGGGGTAAAAACTGCACGGCGTGACGCATCTCGTTGTTTAAATTCCGCCTCACTCCTCTCGCCTCTCAGTGTTTATCCGCGTCCGCAATCGCCTGGTATGCCGCGGCATCGAGCAATCCCGACAACTCGCCGACAGCGGATGGTTTCAATTTGAACAACCATGCCGAGTAGGCGTCCTGATTGATTTTTTCCGGGGTTTCGGCAAGTTCGGCGTTCGCGGCCGTCACTTCGCCCGACAGCGGCGCAAACACGTCGGCCGCGGCTTTTACCGACTCGACTACAGCGCATTCTTCGCCCTGCTTCAATGTGCGCCCCACCGCGGGCGCCTCGACGAAAACCAGGTCGCCCAGCAATTCCTGCGCATGGTGCGTGATGCCGACGGTTACAGTGCCGTCGGCTTCCTGTTTTACCCACTCGTGCGATTTGGTGTACTTGAGATTGGCGGGCGTAGTCATTGTTGTGCTCCCAGAATGGATTCGGCTGCGGATTTTATCCTGAAACGATGGTTGTTCTGTCTCACGGCTGGACGAGGACTTTGCCGTGGCGCACGAACGGCGGCTTGACCGCACGCGCGCTCAGTAATCTGTCGCGCACGGCGACCTGCACTGCATCGCCGGGCTGCACGGCAAGCGGCAAGCGGGCAAGCGCAATCGAGCGTTCGAGCGTCGGTCCGAAACCGCCGCTGGTGATCTCGCCGTCGCCGTGTAGAGTGACGACTTTCTGATGGCCGCGCATCACGCCTTTGTCGAGCAAGACGAGGCCGAGCGCGTGGCGTGCCGGCGGCGTTTTTTGCAGCGCGCTTCTGCCGATGAAATCCCGCTCGCTTTTGAGATCCACCGTCCAGGTGAGGCCCGTCTCCAGCGGCGTGGTCGTCTCATCCATGTCCTGGCCGTAAAGATTCATGCCGGCCTCCAGGCGCAGCGTGTCGCGAGCGCCCAGCCCTGCCGCGGCCACGCCCAGCGTGCCCAGCTGCCGCCACAGGGAAACTGCTTGCGCCGCAGGCAAAATAATTTCGAAACCGTCTTCGCCTGTGTAACCGGTGCGCGCGAGCATGGTCTCACCCATATGCGCAGCACTGAAATAAACGAGATCCGCGGTCGCGGCCTGCGAACCGGGCAGCGCCGCATAAACTTTGTCGCGCGCCTGCGGCCCCTGCACGGCGATGATCGCGAGATCGCGGCGTGCCGTCAGCGTAACTTTGGGTTCGCGCGCGTCGCGCTGCGCGGTCAACCACGCATAATCCTTGTCGGCGGTGCCAGCGTTGACGACCAGCCGGAACCAGTCCGCGGCAAAAAAATACACGATTAGATCGTCGAGCACGCCGCCGGCGGGATTGAGCAGGCAGGAGTACAAAGCTTTGCCCGGTTGCTGCAGACGGCCGACGTTGTTCGCGAGCACGTACGCGAGCAACGCGCGGCTGCCGGCGCCGCGGACGTCGATTGCCAGCATATGCGAGACATCGAACATGCCGCACGCCTTGCGCACGCGATGGTGCTCTTCGAGTTGCGAGCCGTAGTGCAGCGGCATGTCCCAGCCGCCAAAATCGACCATGCGCGCGCCCAGTTCGCGATGCAGCGCGTTGAGCGGCGTGGATTTGAGTGTGGCTGCGGTCACGGGCACGGTTCCCAATAAAAAAGGGGGAGGCCGACATTCGGCATCACCCCTCTGTCCGGGTACCTGAGAGATTACAAAACGCGATTGCGCGTCCTGCGTGCCCCTTCGGTGGAAGGGCCTGGTTGCCGGCCCCGCGCTCTCCAGAGTTGCCTCGTGCGCAGCAGTACTTGAGGAGTTACCTGGCCTGAGCGATTCCGGGTGGGTTGCGCCTTCGGCGGCACCGCACTTGCGCGGC
Source organism: Betaproteobacteria bacterium (assembly GCA_947474275.1). Lineage (GTDB taxonomy): Bacteria > Pseudomonadota > Gammaproteobacteria > Burkholderiales > SG8-41 > PALSA-1004. The sequence continues at coordinate 35,158 of CANJHY010000019.1, read as the reverse complement.
GCTCTCTCCTGCTGCGACGTGGAACCCGCACAACGGGCTCCGCGACGAAGACACTATACTGCACCGCCGATTTGCGACGCAAGTGAAATGCGGCGCAAATCAGCGGGCAGGGGCCGCAATCAAATCGAGCCGAAAACCCGCTGCGCCGAGATCGCTGGTATCAAGATCGAGCCGGACGATGATTTCAGCGTTCGGCGCAATGCCGACGCGCGCGTCCTTGCCAGCCGGCAGATATTCGGCGGGCAGAAATATGCGGCGCGCCACCGTGTGCTCCTTGACGTTGGTGAGCACCACATCGAGAGCAGGATAGCCGAGTTCCGTCGTCGCGTGATTGCGCAGCGTCGCGGTCAATGCGATCAAACCCGGACTCGCCGGATCGACCGCCTGCAGGTCGGACGCTTCGATGCTGATCTGGCGCGGCCGCTGCGGCAACGCCACCGTGCAGCGCAGCGACTCGCACATTTTTGCAAGGTAGGGCCGCGCCTCCGGCACACTTGCTGCGATCTCGCTGCGATAAAAATATGCGCCCTGCGCGGCGAGGCCGGTGAGCATGAGCAGCACGCCGAACGCCCAGCCGCCGCTGCGGCGCCGCGCCGTCGGCGCGGCGAATTCGCTTTCGGGATACAGCAGCGGCGCGGCCACGGCCACCGGTTCCTGCACCCGGGCCAGCGCTTCGCGAACAGTGGCGGCTTCCGGCGACGGCGGCGCCTCTACCGCGGGTAGCGGCGGTGCTTTAACGATCTCCTCTGCGGTGACTGCCGCGGCCGGCGCGCTGTCGTGCGGGGCTTCCTGCAATGCCGGCTCTGCCATTGTCGTTGCGGGCAATGACGCATCGGATACCGCCGTATCGGGCGATGTCACCAATGTTTTGAACCCGTCGAACACCTGGGCGCAGCGGCCGCAACGCACCATGCCGTGCTGCGCCTGCAACTGCGGCGGCGTGACGCGGAACGAAGTTCCGCAACTGGGGCATTGGGTGATGATGCTCATGGCTGAATCTCAGCGCTTGCTGCCGCTGATCAGTACCCAGCCGTCGTCGTGCTGGAGGGGCCCGAGGTCGAACCACGGGCGATAGGCTTCTGCCACTTCGGATGCCTGGTGTTCAAGCACGCCGGACAACAAGATATGTCCGTTGCCGCGCGTCGCGCCGGCGAGCAAGGGCGCCAGCAGCTTCAGCGGGTTGGCGAGAATGTTGGCAAGCACGATGTCGACCGCTTCGGGCGCGGCACTTTCGGCGGGCACGAAATCCATCATCACTTGATTTTGCATTGCATTCTGGCGCGCGGCAAGCAGCGCCAGTGGATCGATGTCGACGCCGGTGGCGCGCGCCGCGCCCAGCTTCATCGCGGCAATGCCGAGGATGCCCGAACCGCATCCATAGTCGAGCACGTGCTCGCCGCCGCGCAGGTTGGCGTCCAGCCAGGCGAGGCACAGCCGCGTCGTCGGGTGGGTGCCGGTGCCGAACGCGAGCCCTGGATCGATTACAAGATTTATCGCTTCTGGCGCAGGCGGCGTGTGCCACGTCGGCACTACCCATAGCCGGGAAGATACGCGCACCGGCTGAAACTGGCTTTGCGTCGCGCGCACCCAATCCTGATCGGCGACGTGTGCGCTGTCGAAAGGCGTTGCAGCATCGAGGCCCGCCATGTGCAAGGCCGCGGCGATGCTGACCGTCACATCCGCGCCGGCCTCGAACAATGCACTGACCTGCGACCGCGCCCATTCGCCGGCAGCGGGCTCGCCCGGCTCGCCGAACAAGGCGTGCTCTTGCGGCGTGCCGGCCTGCGCGTCCGTCACATCGACGGCAACCGCGCCCTGCTCCAGCAAAGCGTCCGATAAAATTTCGACGCTGGCGGCGTCTACGGTGAGAGTGACCGAAAGCCAGGGCATTCTTCGGGAGAGGAGTGAGGCGTAAGGCGAAACCCTACACCGCTCCAGCAAAGTATCTATGCATCATGTGTCTCTCGCCTCTGGCTTCCCATCTTGCGCTCCTGGCTCAGCCCTTGGATTTGGCGAGTTTCTGTTCGAGGTAATGGATGCTGGTGCCGCCGCGCAGAAATGCGGCGTCGCGCATCAGTTCGGCGTGCAGCGGCAGATTGGTCTGTATGCCCTCGACCACCGCTTCTGACAACGCGATGCCCATGCGCGCAATCGCCTGCTCGCGGGTGTCGCCGTACGCGATCAGCTTGCCGATCAGGGAGTCGTAGTTGGGCGGCACAAAATAATTGTTGTAAGCATGCGAGTCGACACGGATGCCCGGCCCGCCGGGCATATGCCACGACGTAATGCGGCCGGGCGAAGGCGTGAATTTATACGGGTCTTCGGCGTTGATGCGGCACTCGATGGCGTGGCCTTTGAACACCACGTCGCGCTGCTTGAGTGGCATGCGCTCGCCGGCTGCAATGCGGATCTGCGCCTGCACGATATCAACACCGGTGATCATTTCGGTCACCGGGTGCTCGACCTGCAACCGCGTGTTCATTTCGATGAAATAGAATTCATCGTTTTCGTAGAGGAATTCGAAAGTGCCGGCGCCTTCGTAGCCGATCTTACGGCACGCTTCGGCGCAGCGCTCGCCGACACGGATGCGGCTGCGTATCGGCAGGTAAGGCGCCGGCGCCTCTTCGATGATTTTCTGGTGGCGCCGCTGCATCGAGCAGTCACGATCGCCGAGATAAACCGCGTTGCGAAACTTGTCGGCCAGCACCTGGATTTCGATATGCCGCGGCGCCTCAAGAAATTTTTCGAGGTAGACCATGGGATTGCTGAACGCGGCCTGCGCCTCGGCGCGCGTCATCGCCACCGCGTTGAGCAGCGCGGCCTCGGTATGCACGACGCGCATGCCGCGCCCGCCGCCGCCGCCCGCCGCCTTGATGATGACGGGGTAACCGACCGCGCGTGCCATCTTGACCACTTCCTCGGGAATGTCAGGTAACGCACCCTCGCTGCCCGGCACACACGGAATACCGGCTTTGCGCATGGCCACCTTGGCGCTGACCTTGTCGCCCATCATGCGGATGGTTTCTGCCTTGGGGCCGATGAAGACGAAACCGCTTTTTTCCACGCGCTCAGCGAAGTCCGCGTTCTCCGAAAGAAAACCGTAACCCGGGTGGATCGCTTCGGCATCCGTGACTTCGGCCGCGCTGATGATGGCCGGGATATTCAGGTAGCTCAGCGCCGAGGGCGGCGGGCCTATGCACACCGATTCGTCGGCGAGCTTTACGTACTTGGCTTCGGCGTCGGCTTCGGAATGCACGGCGACGGTCTTGATGCCAAGCTCGCGGCATGCGCGCTGGATGCGCAGCGCAATCTCGCCGCGATTGGCTATCAGTATTTTTTTAAACATGGATGAACCGTGAGGGGCAAAGGGTGAGGTGGGAGGTGAAAAAGCGAAGGGCAGGACGCTCGATCGGCGTGTTTTCTTTCACGCCTGTCTCCTCACGCCTCACCGGCGCTAGCCAATCACCATCAGCGCGTGGCCGTATTCGACCGGCTGGCCGTTCTCGACCAGGATGGACTTGATCACGCCGGAGCGGTCGGCCTCGATTTCGTTCAGCATCTTCATGGCTTCGATGATGCACACCGTGTCGCCTTCGTTGACTGTCTGCCCGACTTCGACGAACGCCTTGGCGCCAGGCGTCGGCGCGCGATAGTAAGTGCCAACCATGGGCGATTTCAGTACATGCCCCTCGGCCTGCGGTGCGACCGCTTCGCCGCCCGCTGGCGCCGCGGCGACGGGCGCTGCGGCAACCGGCGCTGCCGCGAGCGAAGTCACGGTCGCGCTGGCTGGCGCATTGGTCGTGACGTTGCGGCTGATGCGGACCTTTTCCTCGCCCTCGGTGATCTCCAGTTCGGCGATGCCGGACTCCTCGACGAGATCGATCAGTTTTTTCAGTTTGCGCAGGTCCATGTTCAACCTCCCGGTGGCTGTTGCAATGCGTAGTCGAGAGCAAGCTCATATCCCTTGCCGCCCAGCCCGCTGATGATGCCGACTGCGATATCGGTGAAATAGGAGTGGTGACGAAACTCCTCGCGCGCGAAAACGTTGGACAAATGCACCTCGATAAAAGGGATCCTGACGGCGGCCAGCGCGTCGCGCATGGCGACGCTGGTATGCGTGAACGCGGCAGGATTGGCAATGATGAAATCGACGCCGTCACGCTGTGCCTGCTGAATGCGGTTGACGAGCTCGCCTTCGACATTGCTTTGATAGGCCTCGAGCTGGACGCCGGCCTGGCGCGCGCGGTCGGCCAACCTTTGATTGATCGCGACGAGCGTCACCGTTCCGTAATGCGCAGGTTCGCGCTCCCCGAGCAGATTCAGGTTGGGTCCATGCAGAACGAGGATATGTTTATAGGTGGGCATAACGGGCCGTGACTTCCCCGGCGACAGTTATTGGGGGGTGAAGTAGTGCGCCGGACTGCTCCAGCTTTGCCGACTATCCGTTCCCGGATAGCAACTTATGGTTATTTTGCAGCAGATCGACGCACTTTGTCCAATTTTAGGCTCTTGATCTAGCTGATGGGGCGCTGTCAGGACTCTCAGCAAGCCACCCCATGCCCTGCTCACTGCCCGCCTGCCACCGGCCAAGCCGATACCGCAAGAAAACCACTTTACAGGCGGGACGCCAAGCCAGCTCGTAGCGTGCAATTGGCGTATTTCTGTATTTTAACGGCACTTTAGCTGAAATTAGGCGAAGATACTGCTATCCAAACGCAGATTACAACAAAGGCTTTAGCAGGGATTCGAGCTTTTCCAGTCTTAACATGCCGACTTGGACACTGGCGACCTTACCCGACCGGTCGATCACCAGGGTAAACGGCAGCACGCTGCGCTGGTTGCCTAGCTGGCGCGCGAACTCCATGGTTTCCAGTCCGCCCACCACGAGGGGGTAGTTGATGCCCATTTCCTTCGCATATGGCGCGACCCGCTCCTTTTGGTCGATGGCAACTCCCACGAACTGGACGCCATCTGCACGGAAACGCTCCTGAAACTGGATAAAACCGGGGATCTCCTCGCGGCACGGCGCGCACCATGTTGCCCAGAAATTGACCACTAGCACCTTACCGCGCCATTGCTCGAAGGGCTGCAACTTGCCGTCCACGCCCATCAGGCTGGCGGCCAGCACCATGCGGCCGGCGGCGGCCGGATCGGGCGGCGCGTCGCTTGTGCGCCACTGATAGAAGAGCGCCCCCGCTGCCGCAAACGCCACCGCGACGCCGGCGGCGAGCAGCACCTGCCACACGCGGGTCATCGCAGGGCCAGGTCGAGGGTCGCCGCGAATTTGCCGGCGGGCTGGAAACCAACCACGCGCAGACCGTTGATCTCTTTGCCCTGACGATCGAAGAACACGATCCCCGGCGGGCCGAACAGGTTGAAGCGCTTGAGCAGCGCCTTGTGCTCGTCGAGGTTCTGCGTAACGTCGGCCTGCAGCGCAGCCATGCCGGCCAGCTTGGCACGCACCGCGTCGTCGCTAAACGTATAGCGCTCCATCTCCTTGCACGACACGCACCAGTCAGCATAGAAATCGAGCATCACCGGCTTGCCGGCGGCGGCGCGGATCGCGTCATCGAGTTGCGCCAGGCTGTTGACGCGCTGAAACGCCGGCGCGCGTTCCTCCTGAGCCGCGGCGCCACGCAACCCCGAGAGCGGCTGCAGAATATCGCGGCCTCCCGACAGCGCGCCGATCAGCAACGCCGCGCCCGCCAGCAGCGCAATCACACCCACGCCTTTGAACAGTTTGCGAATGCCGGGAGCGTGCGGCGGCAGCGGGTCGAGCGCGTGCAGATAAATCGCGCACACGATCAACAATACCGCCCACGCCAGCATGTGCGCCATCACCGGCAGCAGCGGCGACACCAGGTAGATCGCGACACCCAGCAGCAAAACGCCGAAAAAGCGTTTCACCGTTTCCATCCACGGCCCTGTTTTCGGCAGCAAGGTGCCGGCCGAGGCGCCGACTACGAGCAGCGGCACGCCCATGCCCAGCGCCATCGTGAACAACGCCGCGCCGCCCAGCACCATGTCACCCGACTGGCTGATATAGAGCAGGGCGCCGGCCAGCGGCGCCGCGACGCAGGGCCCGACAATCAGCGCCGACAGCACGCCCATGATGAATACGCCGGCAAAGTGGCCGCCGTGCAGTTTGTTGCTCGTCACGGTGAGTCTGCTTTGCAACGCGCTGGGCAATTGCAATTCGTAATAGCCGAACATCGATAGAGAAAGCAGCACGAAAACCGCCGCAAAGGCCGACAGCACCCACGGATTTTGCAAAGCCGCGGACAACATGGTACCGAGCAGGCCTGCTGCCACGCCGGCCAGTGCGTATGTCAGCGCCATGCCAAGCACATAGGCCAACGACAACGCGAACCCGCGTGCATGCGTGAGGTGCTCACCGTGCGGCACAAGGATGCCCGACAGGATGGGTATCATCGGAAACACGCATGGCGTGAACGCCAGCAGCAGGCCGAAGCCGAAGAAGCTCGCGATGAGCGCCCAGAATCCGCCTTTGAACAATCCTGCGATCAGCGCATCTTCCGACTGCGCGCTGGACGCGCCCGCACCCGGGGCGGCAGGCAGGAACGGCGTCTGCCCGCTCGCGGCGGCGGCCGGCGTAAACGACGCGAGCACCAGCGCCGCCGTCTGCTCCAGCGGCGGGTAACACACGCCGATATCGGCGCAACCCTGCGATTCCGCCTTTAATGTAAACCCCGCTGCCGGCGCCACCAGGCCTTTGACCGGCAGCACGAAGCGCTGCTCGCCCCGGTACGTCTGCATTTCGCCGAAATAGTCGTCTTTCTTGATTTTGCCCGGCGGCAACTGCGATGCGTCCACGGTGATGGACGGTGAATTGGCAACGAATTTGAATTTGTCCCGGTACATGTAATAACCGGGCGCGATCTCATAGCGCACTTCGACCTGGCTGGCGTCGAGCAGGCGGGCCGAAAAACGAAATGCTTTCTCGGGCTCGAGCAACTCCGGCTCGGACGCGCCGGCGCCGCACGACAGCAACAGCAGCAGCAGGGGAATCAGTCGTTTAAGCATTGAGGGTTCAGCCGATCTCGGTCACGGTCGACGCGTTCAGCCATTCGAGGTAGTCGCCCGAGCCGCGCCCTACAGAGACCGCGACGATTTCCGGAAGTTCGTAGGGGTGCAGGCTTTTGATCGCGGCTTCGACCTCGGCATAGATTTCGCTGCGCGTCTTGATCAGCAGCGGCACTTCGCCGGCGGTTTCGACCGCGCCCTGCCAGCGGTAAACCGAAGTACATTCGGCGAGTATATTGACGCACGCCGCGAGCCTGCGCTCGACCAGCGTATGCGCGATTTTCTGCGCAACCTCACGATCCGGCACATTGGTTATCACGATGATCGCGCTCATTGCCCGCTACCGCGCGCGGGCCCGATCGCGGCAATGCCGTCGCGCACCGTCGGATAGCGCAGCTTGAAGCGCAGCTCTTTTTTCATGCGCTGGTTCGACAGCCGCCGCGACTCGTTCATGAACGACAGCACGTTGGAAGGTATGCGCTCGCCGGCCTCGGCACGCGACAGGCGCGGCGGTCGCGGCAGACCGCAATGATCGGCCACCAGATCGAAATAGTCGCCCATCTTGAGCACGCTGTCATCGCTCGCGTTGTACATGCGCCCGGCGTGGCCGAAACGCAGCGCCGCGACCACCATGCGCGCCAAATCCTCGGCATGCACATGATTGCTGTAGCCGTCTTCGTCAGCGTTGAGCGCCGGCGTGCCGGCCTGCAAACGCGCGAGCGGCAACCGTTGCGCGGAATAAATGCCCGGCGCACGCAGGATGGAAACGCGTACGCGGCTGCGCCTGCCCCACTCCCGCAATTGCCGCTCGGCATCGGCGCGGCGCCGCGCGCGCGCGGTTTGCGGATGCAGCGGGCGTGTTTCGTCGATGATCTCGCCCGCGCAGTCGCCATAGACACCGCTGGTGCTGATATAGACGAGTTGCTGTGGTAGACTTTTGGCCTTTGCCAGCGCGGCGATCAGATGCGCGGTGCGCGTGTCGCGCGCGCCCTGCTGCGGTGGCGGAGCGCTATGCAGAACATCATGGGCAATGCCCGCCAATCCACCGAGGCTTGCCGGATCATCGAGATCTCCTACTATCGGCAGCACCCCTTGCTTACGCAGCAACGGCGCGCGGCCGGCATCGTGCGTGAGTCCGTAAATGCGGTAGCGTTCGCGCAATTGCGGCAGTGCGCGCAAAGCAACGTCGCCGCAACCGATGATCAGTAAACGTCGCATAGTGCGCAAATTCTAACTTAAAACAGCGGCGCGCCGCCCGCGCCGCCGATATTTACGGTTTGTCATGTCCAATCAGGTAACCATCCAGCCCGCCAATCACGTCTTCACGGCCGAGGACGATGAAACGATACTCGACGCCGCCTTGCGCGAAGGCCACGTCATTTCGTACGGCTGCCGCAACGGCGCCTGCGGCACGTGCAAAGGCACGGTGCTCGCGGGCAAGGTCGATTACGGCAAATATCAGCAGAGCGCGCTGACGGATGCCGAAAAACGTCTCGGCATGGCGCTCTTCTGTCAGGCCAAACCACTCGGCGACATCGTGATTCAAATTCGCGAGGTCAGCGCCGCCAAAGACCTGCAGATACGGACGTTGCCGTGCCGTGTGCAGAAGATGGAACGCGTGGCGGGCGACATCATGGTGTTGCACCTCAAGCTGCCGGCATCCGAACGGCTGCAGTTTCTCGCCGGCCAATACGTCGATATCCTGATGAAAGACGGTTCGCGGCGCAGCCTGTCGATGGCGAACGCGCCGCATGACGATGAATTCCTGCAGCTGCACCTGCGCAATTACGGCGGGCCGTTCAGCCAGCACGTATTCACCAAAATGAAAGAGCGCGACATCCTGCGCTTCGAAGGCCCGCTTGGCACGTTTTTCCTGCGCGAAGACAGCACCAAGCCCATCATCCTGCTGGCGAGCGGCACCGGCTTCGCGCCCATCAAGTCGCTCATCGAGCACGCGCTGCACTCCAATAACCCGCGGTCGATAACGCTGTATTGGGGCGCGCGCGTGCGTGCCGATCTCTATATGAACGAACTGCCCGAACAATGGGCGGACTCGCGCGCCGATTTCAAGTACGTGCCGGTGCTGTCGGAGCCGCTGGCAAGCGACCACTGGGCAGGCCGCAGCGGCTTCGTTCACGAGGTTGTCATGCAGGATTTCCCTGACATGAGCGGCTATCAGGTCTACGCCTGCGGCGCACCGGTGGTGGTCGAATCAGCGCACCGCAATTTCACTTCCCTCTGCGGCCTGCCCGAAGCAGAGTTTTTCTCCGACGCTTTCACGCCGGCCGCACCCACAGGGTGATCTCGAGGTCTTTTCGGGCCAATCCAAAACCTTGAACCGCGAAGGACGCGAAGGACGCGAAGGAAAAGAAAAATACACAGAAAATACGAAACGCGAAGAGAGGAGCACTGCGAACGCCTTGGAATATTTTTTTGAACGGTTTTAAGCATCCGTTTCAAATCGCGGCAACCTTCCTGGCTGTGGACGCTCTTACCTTATGGTCCCCCTTTGCGTCCTTCGCGTTCTTTGCGGTTCAGCTTTAGAGAGACATGCGGCGCCGCCCGCCGGTCATCTGCTTCAACTGATTGACGGCGAGATCGAGGCTTTCGCGATAATTCCGCCGCGCGGCGTCAGCATTGCCGAGCCGGTCATGCAACTGCGCAAGCACGAGGTACGCTGAATACATGGGCTCGACCGATATGCTCGCGTCGAGATAACTCTGCGCTTTGCCCCACAGTTCCTGCCGCGCACACAGCCGGCCCAGGGTCAGCAGCAGCACCGCGTCGCGCGGATTGGATTTCAACCACTGCTCGGCGCGCTCGATCTGCCGTATCGTTTCGCCGCCCTCGCATTCGGCGTAAATTCCGGCCAGTTCGGAGTCCCATTCCATCGCCAGCGCCTGCTCGATGATCTGCAGCGCCTGCGCGACGACGCCCAGCGCCATATAACATTGCGCGGCAGCGGCGGCGATTTTGGCGTCGCGTTTCAGTGCGGAGGGAATTTTTTGCCAGCACTCTTCGAGCGCGCGCTGGTCGAGCGCCTTGCGTTTCAGGTTCTCGGCATGGGCATACCGTCGCAGATGGCTGGCCTGCGTCGCATCGAATACGCTGCGCCGCTCCAACTGGTCAATCAGCAGCAGCGCCTGGTCCCAGTTCTTGGCCTGCTGCTGCGCTTTCAGTTCGAGGCGCAATGCCGCGGTGTGCTTGTCGGGCAGGGTCCGCAAGGCGATCAATGCTTCCTGGAAGCGCCGCTGGTCGAGCAACATGTCGGCCGCCGCGATGATGCGCACGACCGGTTCACCGGATGCCATCTCTCCGGCGCGCGCGAGATAGGCGTCGCGCTCGTCGTAACGACGCAACTCGTGCGCCGCGCGCGCGGCCAGCACCGCGCCAAGTGCCGACGTGTCAGCCGACTCCATCGCCACCACCGCGGCTTTTTCGGCGCGCCCGAAGCGGCCGGCGAAAAACGCATTCACCGCGGTGAGCAGCGTGGCGCGTGCATTGTCGCGGCGGCGGCGCTCGCGATATTCGCGCACCTTGCCCGGCAACCCGACGGCGCCGAAGATGAAGCGCAGCAGCAGGTAGCCGACGACGAACGCAGCGCCCAATAACATGACCAGCAGATTGAGCGACAACTCGGCGCGATACGGCGGCCACACTAGAAGCGCGTAGCCGGCATTGAAACGCAGTGCGAGCGCGACGGCGACCGCCAGCGCGAACAGTCCGAGAATCCAGAATACCCAGCGCACAGGCGGCCCCTCGCCTAGCGCGCGCGTTCGCGCGTCAGCCGGTAATTGCGCACGGCGTCCAGGCTGGCGGCCACATCCGGCACCTCGATGCTGATCTGGCTGTCGTGCAACTGGCGCACCGCGGCTACCGCATTGGCGACGGTTTTGTCGCGCGCATCGTAATAGCGTGCCAGCCAGTCGTGCGCCGCCTTGAGGTCGGCCTTGAAACTTTTTTCATCGTGGGCGAGCAGCGCCAGCCGCGCGCCGAGCAGGCGCAGCTTCAGGTTTTCGCGCAGAAAATAAGTTTGTCCCGGCGTCAGCAGCGGAATGTCGGGGCGGTCCATTCTTTCGATGCGCACGAGGTCGCGCATGTCGCGCCACAACTCGCGCGTGAAGCGCATCCAGGCATTGGCGTCCGCATCCGCGGCGCCTTTGGCGGCGGCCGGTTCCTGCGGGCGCACTTCGAGCGCCAGCGGCAGGCTGTCTATCGTGCCCATCAGGTTGTCGATGCGCGCGCTGATGCCGATCACATCTACATAGGGAGCCAGCTTCAGGCGCTCGACGTCGCGCGCTATCACCTTGCGCAGGCCGGCCAACTGCGGCCGGTCCAGCCGTGCCAGCCGCGCATCCGCCGCCTGCAGCGCGATCAACGCCGATCTTACGTTGCCCGCGAGCTGTAACTGCTGGCTGGCGACCAGCAAGGTCTGCTCGACGTCGGCCAGCAATGACTCGTCGCGGCTGCGCGACAATTCCTGGTAGAGCGCCTCGAGCGCGATCTGCTGGTTCTGCGATTCCTGCAGCTTGGCCTCGAGCACGCCCAGCTTGACCTGGGCTTCGCGGGTCGTTTCGCGCACCTGCTCCGCAACGCCCCGGCTCTCCTTGTTCTCGACGTCGGCAGCGGCCAGGCGCCGCGCCAGTTCGTGCTGCAGCGTGTTGATCTGCTGGTGGCTGTCGTACCACTGCCAGGCCAGCACCACCAACGCGAGCGCCGCCACGAGCGCCACCGGATGCAGGTAGCGCGGACGCGCGGTGGGCGACGCGCCCTCCAGCACCGGCTTGGCGGCGGATTCGCCGGTTGCAATTTTTGGAGATTCTTCCATCAGCTCACTCTAATCAGTGGCGGTGTTGCTGTAAACAGGCGTGTGCATTCAGGCGTGCGCGGCAAACCATAGCTGCAGGCCCTGCATGAGTCCGTCGTCGCCCTGCGCGGTCTGCACGACGGCGTCGAGGTTCAACTCGCGCGCGGCAGCGGCGATGCGCGGATGCGGCACGAACAGCGGGGTCTTCTGCAACCACGGCCGGCCCGGCGCGCCGACGAGTTCATGCAGATTACGCAACCCTTCGCTGCTGGTGACGATGACCGCGTGCACCTCATTGCGTTCCCATGCCTTCAACAATGGCGCGGGATCGGCGCGCGGCAGCACGCGACGGTAGCATTCTGCGTACTCGACGACTGCGCCGCGCGCCGTCAGAGCTTCGCCCAGCAATTCGCGGCCGCCGACGCCACGGAAAATAATCATGCGTTTGCCCGCGACGACCTGCATCTCCGGCAGCGCGAGCAGCGCTTCGCTGTCGAAGCGCGCCGGCGCCGTCACGGCGGTCACGCCGAAGTTTGCCAGCTCGCGCATAGTCGCCTGGCCGACTGCGGCGAACGCCAACTGCGGTGGCAAAGCACGCCGCGCCTTGATCAGCGTCATCGCCTTATAGACTGCGTTGGGACTGATGAAAATCGCGCGGTCGAAATCGTCGATCCGGTCGATCAACGCGAGGAGTGGCCGCGGGTCGTCGACGTCGGCAATCTCGATTGCCGGAAATAAAATGGCATGGCCGCCAGCGGCGCAGATCGCTTCGGCGAGTTGCGCGGACTGGCGTGCGGGACGCGTCACCGCTATCCCTTTGCCCGCGAGCGCGTTGCTTTTGCCCGCTCCGCTCATTTTCAAAACCAAGGCAGGGCAACCGCCGATGAACGCAGATCAACGCAGATAAAATAAAATTCGGGAATTCTTTCCCGATACCCCCCGCGCTTTTTGCAGCTTAATGTTTTCGCGGTTAATCGGCGTTCATTGGCGCTCATCGGCGGTTTCATTGATTTTCCAGCGCAGCGAGTATTTCCGTCGCACCCAGCGCGCGCAGCCGCGCGGCGAGTTCATTTCCCAGCGCTTCAGGATCGCGCGCATCGGCGGTCAATTCAGCGCGCACGAATTTCGCGCCGTCCGGGCTCGCCACGAAACCGCGCAGGCGCAGGCTGCCGCCTTCCGCCTGCGCGTACGCACCCAGCGGCAACTGGCAATTGCCGGACAATGCGCGGGACAACGCGCGCTCCGCGCGCACGCACGCGGCGGTCTCGGCGTGATCAAGCGGCTGCATCATGGCTATCAGGTCGGCGCGATCGGCGCGGCATTCGATGCCCAAAGCGCCCTGCCCCGGCGCCGGCAGACTGTCTTCGGGCGTGAGGATGGCAGTAATACGGTCGGCAAGCCCCAGCCGCTTCAACCCCGCGGCCGCCAGCACGATGGCCGCATACTGGCCGTCATCGAGCTTCTTCAACCGGGTTTGCACGTTGCCGCGCAAAGGCTCGATTTTGAGCCGTGGAAAGCGCGCGCGAATCTGGCTTTCGCGGCGCAGGCTGGAAGTTCCCACGCAACTGCCGTCGGGCAGCGCGGAAAAGCCGGCATATTGATTGGAGACGAAAGCATCCCGCGAATCGGCGCGTTCGGCGATCGCCGCAATCGCGAAGCCGGGCGGCAACACCATCGGCACGTCTTTCATCGAATGCACCGCGATGTCGGCGCTGCCGGCGGCAAGCGCGTCTTCGAGCTCCTTGACGAACAGGCCTTTGCCGCCGATCTTGTCGAGCGCGCGGTCGAGTATGCGGTCGCCCTGCGTGGTCATGCCGCGGATGGTGATTTTTGTTTGCGGATATAATGCGGCGAGCCGCGCTTCGATATTGCGCGCCTGCCACAGCGCCAGCGCGCTTTCGCGCGACGCAATCACTAGGCTCGACAATGGGTGTTTCGAAGCGGCACTGGTCACGCGTTTTTCCTGCCGGAAAATGAATATGACGAACTGCTTGCGGCAATTCCGGTTGCTGTTTTTGATTTTAGCATGCAGCGTCGGCGCGGCCTGCGCGCAGACGCAAGTAACGCTGCTCCAGTATGCCGACGACTTTGCGGCACTCGGCAAAGTCGCCGCCGCGCGTAACCTGCCTGTCATGCTGGTGTTCACGCGGCCCGGCTGCCCGTATTGCGCGCGCGCCAAGAAAAACCATCTCGAACCGCTGAGTGCGAGCCCCGGCTACGGTTCGCAAGTGATTATCCGTGAGATAGAAGCGCCCAACGACCTGATCCCGCTGCGCGATTTCGACGGCAACCAGACGACCCACGGCGAATTCGCGCGCAAATACGCGGTGCAAGCGGTGCCGACGGTGATCGTCGTCAATGCGCGGGGCGAGCCGCTTGCCGACGCGATCGTCGGCCTCAACGTGCCGGATTTCTATAATCTTTATCTGGAACAGGCGATCGACGCCGCCCGCTTGCGGTTGCGCGCGCGCTAATCGCCAGGACCGGCCTGAATAACCTTAAAAACTTGATAACCGCCGATATACGCCGATGTAACTGGGATTGAAAGATGGACAATGGTTAAATAGTAAATCGGCATTCCGGCGCGGCCCGAATTCCTGGGCGGTCACAATTATTCATTGCCCATTTTCCGTTCCCGTTTCACTTGTTTTTGATCTTATCGGCGTTTATCGGCGTTTATCGGCGTTCATCGGCGGTTTCGGCCTGCTTTTGAGATGGCTGTTAATTGCTCAACCGCACTGCAGGCGCTGGCCTTCGCGCTTGCGCTTGACCGCGACGGGATACGACGCGAGTTCGAAATTCACGAACACCAGGTCTTTGCCGCGATAGGCGACGACCTGCCCTGCTTCGCTCTGCCACTTGACGCCTGGTTGATCACTTGCATTTTGCATCGGCAGGGTTTGCGGTGCGCCGTAGCGCCCACGCAGGTAGGCAACTACCGCGTCGAAATTCCGCACTTCCGCCGACAGCGAAAACTGCTGCAGGCGGCCCTCGAGAAAATGCAGCCGGATTTCGCGCGTCTCCACGCCGTCGAGCAGTTCGGTGTGCGATACGCAGCCGACGTCGGCGAAATCGTCTTCGCGCTGCATGCAGCCGTAACCGCGCTTGCCGAGATCGGGCTTGCCCGCGCGCGGCTTGGCCAGCGAAGCATCGATGTCGCGAAAATCGAGGTCGCGCTCGAGCCGCGCGTAACTGGCGCCTAGACCGATGTCGAGCACGCCGAACGGCATGTCTGCCGCCGCGCTAACGGCCGCCGCAAAGCTGAGAATGCAAAAAAGGGTCAGGCGTGAAGTCATAAAATTCTCCCCAGTTCGCGCACGATATGCTGCTGGCGCCGGCTTACCGCGAGTTTCTCGGCAACGCCGTTCATTACCACTACCCAATGGCCTTCGCCATCGGCATCGGTGGCGCGCTCGAAACCGCGAATCGCATCCTTGGCCACCAGGCAGTTGCGATGTATGCGCACGAAACGCCCGAAGAATTCGTGTTCGAGCTTCGACAGCGATTCCTCAAGCAGAAATTCGCGTTCGGCAGTGCGCACTGTCACGTATTTTAACTCGGCTTTTAGAAATGCAATGTCGGCCAGCGGTATCAGGTGGATGCGCCCGCGCTCGTTGACCGACAAATGGCTGCGCGCGTCCGGCCTCATTTCGCGCAGCACGTCGGGCCGCAACGGCGCCAGCGTGCGGGCGCGCGACAGCGCCTCGAACAGGCGGGCGAGCCGGATCGGCTTTAGCAGGTAGTCGATGGCGTGCACTTCGAAAGCTTTCAGCGCATACGCGTCGTAGGCGGTGGTGAATATCACCGCGGGCGGCTCGTCCAGCTTCTGGATGTGCTGCGCCACTTCGATGCCGTCCATTTCCGGCATGCGGATGTCAAGCAGCACCACGTCGGCGTCGCATGCCGGCAGCAGCGCAAGCGCCTCGCGGCCGTTCGCGGCTTCGCCGGCAATCTCCAGCGGCATCTTCATCGCGCAATCGGCCAGCAGGTCGCGCAGCCGGTTGCGCGCCGGCGCCTCATCATCGACGACCAGCACGCGCAACGGCGGCTCGGCGGTCATCAGGCGCCTGCTTTCAGATAGGGAATCACGATGCGCACTTCATAAGTGTCGGCGGTCGCCACCGTTTTGATGCGGGCTTCCACGTCGAAATGCAGTGCGAGCCGCTCGCGAATGTTGGCGAGCGCCATGCGGTTGCCGGCGTGATGGTTGCCATCGGGACGGTACGGATTGCGCAGCACCAGGTGTATCTGCTCGCCATCCCGGTTGATCAGGATATCGATAGTGCCCGGTTCGGTGCGCGGCTCTATGCCGTGGTACACGGCGTTTTCCAGCAACGGCTGCAGCACCAGCGGCGGAATCAGCGCGTCCGCCGGCATATGCGCGACGTTCCACTCTATGCGCAACCGCTCGCCCAGGCGCAATTGCTCTATGCTCAGGTACTGCTTGGCGAGCTTAACTTCGCGCGCGATCGGCGCGAGTTGCCGATTGTCGGCCATCAGCACGCGGAAGAGATCGGCGAGATCTTCGAGCGCCTGCTCGGCGCGGCGCGGTTCCTGGCGCATCAGGGAGAGCACGGCGTTGATGCTGTTGAACAGAAAGTGGGGACGGATGCGCGCCTGCAGCGCCTGCAGACGGGCTTCCGCCAGCGCCGGCGACAACGCGCGTCCGCGCAAATCAAAGTAACCGATCAGCACGCCCGTCAGCAGCAGTGTGAATATCCAGTAGCGCTCCAGCGCGCCCATCCCGCTGAACAAATGCAGACCGAGGTAATACACCCCCGTCGTGATCGCGAGCTCAAGTGCTACGACCGCGGAGATCGCGTGCCAGTAACGCAACCGGTGCAGCCAATCGTTGGCGGCGGCGAGCACCAGCAGGCTCAGCATGAGTATAGGCTGCGCCTGCGACGAGACGTCGATCAGCTCTTCCATCAATACCAGCGGCTCGGTGGTTTTAAGCAGCGCCGCGGCCAGGCAGGCGCCATCCACGATTACCAGAATACGCAGCAAAATCCCGAGGTTGCGGAAGTTCGGCAAGGCGCCCGCGTTGGCGTTTTGATTTATACTCACCGCTTGATTATGTGAGAGCACAACAGGTGGCGCAAGAGAAACAAAAAGATGGGGCAACGCCGTGGTCCGGACGCTTCAACGAGCCGGTGACCGAACTCGTCAAGCGGTTTACCGCTTCCGTCGATTTCGACCGGCGGCTCGCCGAATTCGACATAGAAGGCTCGGTTGCGCACGCGCGCATGCTGCACGCAGTTGAAATCCTGAGCGCAAACGACCTCGCGACCATCGAAAAGGGTCTCGCCCAGATCCGCGAGGAAATCCGCGCCGGCAAGTTCCAATGGTCGGTCGACCTCGAAGATGTGCACATGAATATCGAGAGCCGCCTCACTGCGCTGGTCGGCGACGCCGGCAAGCGGTTGCACACCGCGCGTTCCCGCAACGACCAGGTGGCGACCGATGTGCGGCTCTATCTGCGCGCGGCGATCGACGATATCAGCAGCCTGATCAAGGCCGCGCAGCGCGCATTACTCGATCTCGCGGACCAGCACACCGATACCATCATGCCGGGCTTCACGCATATGCAGGTCGCGCAGCCGGTGTCGTACGCGCATCACCTGATGGCGTACTTCGAAATGCTCAATCGCGATGCGCAGCGGCTTGCCGACTGCCGGAAACGTGTCAATCGCCTGCCGCTGGGGAGTGCTGCGCTCGCCGGCACGACGTTTCCGATCGACCGCTTAATGGTCGCCAAAGAACTCGGTTTCGACGGCGTCTGCGAGAATTCGCTGGATGCGGTGTCCGATCGCGATTTCGCGATTGAATTCTGCGCCGCCGGCGCGCTCGTGATGACCCATCTGTCGCGCTTTTGCGAGGAAATCATCATCTGGATGAACCCGCGTTTCGCGTTCATCGATCTCGCCGACCGTTTTTGCACCGGCTCGTCAATCATGCCGCAGAAAAAAAATCCGGACGTGCCGGAACTCATCCGCGGGAAAAGCGGCCGCGTCTACGGCCACCTGCTTGCGCTGCTGACCCTGATGAAAGGCCAGCCGCTCGCCTATAACAAGGACAACCAGGAAGACAAGGAACCGCTGTTCGATACGGTGGACACGCTGGTCGCGAGCCTGCGCGTGTTCGGCGAAATGCTGGGTGGCATCGAAGTCAAAGCGGAAGCCATGCGCAAGGCCGCGCTGGAAGGTTATGCGACAGCGACCGATCTCGCCGATTACCTCGTCAAAAAAGGTGTGCCGTTTCGCGAAGCGCATGAAGCTGTCGCCCAAGCGGTGCGTTTCGCCGAAGGCCGCGGTTGCGATCTCGCCGCGCTGAAACTGCCCGATTTGCAGCAGTTCTCCCCGCTGATCGGCAAGGATGTGTTCGCCGCGCTGACGCTCGACGGCGCACTGAAAGCGCGCAGTCATATCGGCGGCACCGCGCCCGCGCGCGTCAAAGCCGCCATCGCCAAGGGCCGCAAGTCCCTGGCGTGAACGCAACGGTGTGGCCGGATAGCAGCGCCGGCGCACCCGGCGCAACATTCGGATAGAACACGCGCGCGATCACGAATAATATGGCGCGCATGAATACCGCTACGCTTCAATCGCGACACCAGCAGAGAGTGCTCGCCACCTGCCAATACCTGGCCGCGCATTGCGACGAACGCGTCACGCTGGCGGCGCTGGGCCGCCGCGTCGACCTGAGCCCGTTTCACCTGCAGCGTTTGTTCAAGGAAGTTGTCGGTGTGTCGCCGCGCGAATACCAGGAAACGCAGCGCATCGCCCGCTTCAAGGAACACGTCGGCAATGGCCGCACCATCACCGAGGCCATGCTCGATGCCGGTTTTGGCTCGACCAGCCGCCTCTACGAGAAGTCGGCGCACCTTGGCATGACGCCTGCGCGCTACCGTAATAGAGGTGCGGGCGTTGCCATCGGGTTTACGACTTTTCGCTCGACCCTGGGCGCAGTGCTGGTCGCCGCGACCGCGCGCGGCATCTGCGCGGTCAGCCTCGGTGCGCGCGCCGGAGATCTTGTCGCGGCTCTGCGCACCGAATTCAGCGCGGCCGTGGTAAGGCGCGACGACCAAGGCTTGCGCGATTACGTGAAGGCCATTGCGGCCTACCTCGCCGGCGACGATACCGATCTTGCCTTGCCGCTCGATATCCGGGCCACTGCGTTTCAGCGCAAGGTGTGGAAATTGCTGCAAACGATACCGTACGGAGAAACGCGCTCGTACAGCGAGCTCGCGCGCAAAACCGGCAACCCGAACGCGGTACGGGCGGTAGCGCGCGCGATCGCAACCAACCCCGTGGCCCTGCTGATTCCATGTCACCGCGCGATCAGGAAAGGCGGCGAACTCGCCGGTTACCGCTGGGGGATAGAACGCAAGGCGGAGCTGCTGAAGCGGGAAAAGCGGTGATCGAGAATTGAGTGACCGCAACACTTAAGGGTGCCGAAGCGACTTCGGGGCCCGGTTTACGCGTCCCAGCATGCGTTCAACGAGTGCCCTTGCGCGCGGCTCGCCATAGGGCGACAAGCCGCCAGAGCACGAATGACAGCAGCACCGGCATGAAAAACACAAAGGTCATCGCCACCGCGAAACTGTAACGTTGGGACGTAGCTCGTTACGCTTTAGCTTGAAGCTTCGGCTAACGCGCCGCCCGCTTCCAGGAAATCGCTGTTGCGCGAGGGATTAGGCCGCGCAAATATTCAGGCATCTCCTGCCGCAGAATTTGCCGCCAACTTAGGTTGGCATATCCGCACAAGACTCTGGATCAAAAATAAGTGTCCTTTTAACTGTCCATATATTAGTCAAAATTTATAAAAATCTAATATATTGCAATTAGTTATGATTTGTATAAACTGTCCATTCCTGTGTCCATATAACTGTCCATAAATGGCCGATATTAGCCAATTTCAACCGCTATACCCGGACGCGCGTGTTCTAGGTCCATTGCATAGCCTGGCGGCTGAACTCATTACGGAATGCCATACCCTTCATGGTCAGGCGGGGAAGGCGGTCGTTCGTGCGCTTAGGCCAAGACTGCGCGCGATGAATTCCTATTACACGAACAAGATTGAGGGGCAGCACACCCGACCCGGTGAAATCGAGCGCGCCATTCAAAAGAAATTCAATGCGGACGATGCGCTAGCTAAAAAGCAGCGCGTGGCTGTCGCGCATATGGAGGTCGAGGAACAACTCGAAGGGAAATTCGAGAACACGCCTCCAGGCGACGTTTTCTCACCGCAGGCAGTTTGCGAGATTCATGGCCTGCTCTATAGCAAATTACCCGAAGCCGACCGAGTTACGGATGAAGGCGAACCCATCGTTCCAGGCAAATACCGAACGAGAGATGTTGTTGCCGGACGACATAAGGCGCCGTCGTGGAAGGACGTTGATGGGCTAATAGAGGCATGTGCTGGCCGCTATTGCAAATTGGCAGGTACGGAAGCGCTTTTAATCGGTGCGGCCTGTTCACATCATAGGCTCGCTTGGATCCATCCATTTATTGACGGTAACGGACGTGCCGCACGCCTTCATACGCACCTTGTGCTGCACGCGATGGGACTCACCCAGGGTTTATGGTCGCCCATGCGCGGTCTCGCGCGCACGCAGGAGCAGTATTACGCTCGACTCAGTAATGCGGACTTGCCGCGTCGAAATGACTTGGACGGACGTGGTTCACTTTCGCAAGAAGAGTTAGTCGCATTCGCCAGCTATTTTCTCGGGGTTTGTCTGGACCAAGTGCGTTTCATGCGCGAAAGACTTGACCTTGCCACGTTGAAAGGTCGATTGAAATCACTGCTGGTTTATTTGCAAGAGCAGCCCTGGGAGGTAGGTAGCGAGAAATCCGTGGTCAAGATCGAAGCACTCGAAGCATTGCACTATGTTGCTATGACCGGCCCGATTGACCGTTCGACCTTCATCAGAATGACGAGTCTGGGCGATCGTACTGGCAGGAGGGTCTTGGCAAGCTTGCTTAACTTTGGGGTGTTGACGGAAGAATCGCCACGCTCGCCAGTCTCATTTGGGGCGCCGCTTTCTTCGCTTCGGTTTTTGTTTCCGAATCTCTGGCCGGAAGCCGAGGTCGATAGCGATTAAAAAATCCAGGGGCGTGAAGCTAAGGGACGCTGGCGATGAGAACACGTGCACTTAAGAGTGCCGAAGCGACTGCGGGGCCCGGTTTACGCGGTCTAGAATGCGTTCAACGAGTGCCCTTGCGCGCGGCTCGCCATAGGGCGACGAGCCGCCAGAGCACGAATGACAGCAGCACCGGCATGAAAAACACAAAGGTCATCGCCACGGCGAAACCGACCAGCCCCGGCACATCGGCAGGCCCTTCGGTTCCCCATTCGCCCCAGCCCAGGCTCACCGCGAAGCCGGCGGCCGCGCCCGCCACCGCGCAGGCGAGAAAGATCAAAGGAATGCGCAGCGCCAGCCACATGGTCAGGTAAACAGGGGCAGCGGCACCCGCCCCTCCTGCTGTGCCTCCTGCACAACGATGAGCAGTTCCCGGCGCGCGGAGTCGGACACTCCGCCACCGTGGCGGAGGAAATTCTCGACCGCCCGCTCGAGCGGATATTCGATGCGCTCGAACTGGCGCACGTCGAAAAACTTCTTGTCCGGGATCGATTGCGTGACCAGCTTGCCTTTTTTCATCTCGATGAAAGAAATTTTCGTCTTGCCGATCTTGTAGACGATGGCGTGGTGGGCATTGTGATCGCGGTAGACGCCAAGCGCTTTCTTGTTCTGCCGGATGTCGCTTTCATCGAGCAGCAGATGCAGTTGCTCCAGCGGCGCGCGGCCGCGCTTTGATCGGCCAGACATGCCGGTTCTAGCGCTGTGCACGCCGCAACTGCGCGCGCGCCGGCGGCGCGGTCGTGCCGCGCACCTTGAGTTCAACAGGCAGCTCGTGCTGGCGCGCGACGCTTTTGTCCGACAACTGCGCCAGCAAATGCGCGGCCGCGAACTGGCCGAGTTCCAGCGTCGGGAAATGCACGGTGGTGAGCCCCGGCGACAACAGCGAAGCTATTTCCATGTCGTCGAAACCCGTGATCGAAACCTGCTGCGGCACGCGGATGCCCAGCGTGTTGCATTCGGCGATGGCGCCGATGGCCAGCACGTCGTTGCCGCACATGACGGCGGTCGGCGGGCGTGCATTTGCCATCAACGCGCGCAGTCCTTCGCGCCCGCTGGCGAGTGAATAGGTTTTTTCAATCACGCGCGCGGCCGCGAGCTCGATGCCGCGCGCCGCCAGCGCGTCGCGCACACCCTGCAAACGGTCGCGCGCGCGCTCGTTGTTGTCGGTCACGCCGGAGATCATCGCGAACTCGCGGTGGCCCTGCTCCAGCAAATGATTGGTCAGCTGCAGGGCAGCGGCGCGGTTGTTGAAGCCGACGCATGGATGCTTACCGCTCGTATCCAGCGCCCACGTCAGCACGTACGGCATCTGCCGCTGGCCAAGCATGGTGTAGAGCTGGGGATCGTGCGAAGTGCCGAGCAGCACCAGTCCGTCGATACCGCGTTCGATCAGCGCGCGCGTCACGCGAACTTCGACCGCCGCGTCGAATTCGTGGCACGCCAGCAACAGCGTATAACCCGCGGCATCGAAGGTTTTCTGCAGTGCGTGCGTGGTGTTCGCGAAAATCGCATTGTCCAGCGTCGGCACCACCGCGCCAATGGTGTGCGTGCGGCGCGAAGCCAGCGCGCGCGCCGCGCCATGCGCGACATAACCCAGGCTGCGCACCGCGTCCTGCACGCGCGCGAGCGTGCCCGGCTTCACCTTGTGCGGCAGCATGAGCGCGCGCGAGACGGTCGCCGTCGATACCTTGGCAAGGCGCGCAACATCGCTCAGCTTGGCGTTTTTCTTGGGGGTTTTCACGCGTTTATCAATCCGGAACCGAACCGCATCGAGCGTAGCAACTGGCGCCTGCCGCGGCAAGCGCTTTCAACGGCGCGGCGGCGCGGTAGTGCCGCGCACGATGAGATCGACCGCGAGCTCGGTCACCCGCGCGCTGTCGGTGCCGCCGATGCGGGCAAGTATCTGCTGCGCCGCTGCGTAGCCGAGTTCGCGCATGGGCACGCGCACCGTGGTCAACGCGGGCACCAGTATGGACGCGGCCTCCATATCGTCGAAACCGGTCACGGAGACCGCATCCGGCACCGCGATCCCCTGCGCGTGGCACTCCAGCACGGCGCCCATCGCCAACACGTCATTGGCGCAGATCACCGCGGTCGGGCGCGTGGCGGACGCCAGCAGGCTGTGCATGGCGGCGCGGCCTTCCGCCAGCGTATACGGCGCTTCGATCACGTGTTGCGGCGCAAGCTCGATGTCGCGCGCCGTCAGCGCTTCGCGCACGCCCGCCAGCCGCGCACGCGCGCGATCGTCGCCCGCGACGACGCCGGAAATCATCGCGAACTCGCGGTGACCGATGTCGACGAGGTAATCAGCCACGCGCATCGCGGCTACGCGATTGTCGAAGCCGACGCACGGGTGGCGCCCTGAGCGGTCGAGCGACCACGTCAGCAAATAGGGAATTTCGAGGTCGGCGAGCATGGCAAACAGCGCGTCGTCATGCTCGGCGCCGATCAGCACGATGCCGTCGACGCCGCGCTCGATCAGCGAGCGCGCAACCTTGACTTCGTTGGCGAGATCGAACTCGTGGCACGCCAGCAGCAGCATGTAGCCGCTGTCGTCGAGCGCCTTTTGCAGCGCGTGCGTGGCTTTGGCGTAAAGCAGATTGTCGAGCGTCGGCAGCACCGCGCCTATGGTGCGGCTGCGCCGCGCGCGCAATGCGCTGGCATCACCATGCGGCACGTAACCGAGTTGCAGCGCCGCCTCTTCAACGCGCTGCTGCGTCGCCGCGCTGACCGACGGCTCCCGCGCCAGCGCCCGCGATACCGTCGCATTGCAAACGCCCGCCAGGCGTGCGACGTCGATCAGTTTGGCGGCGGGTTTGGTCAAAGCGTGTCCAAAATCGAAGATTGAAGTATGCTCCCATCATGCAAGTCAGACTGCAAGAAATAAGTTCACGGAGCCCCGGCCGGCCGGCCTATATTCTCGCCGCCCTGTTATTGTGCGCGTATGGCGCAAACGTACTCATCGGCAAGGGCAGCGCCCTGTTCGGCTGGCAGCTACCGCGCGCGAACGACCTTGCCGAATTCCTGAGCGTGCTCGCCGCGATGATCCTGTTCGTCATAGGCCTCATGCGCAACGAGGCGGCCGCCCGGCCCCCGCCCTGATAGCAACCGCAGCATCACCACAACCATAAACAGCCAGGAGGAGAACACTATGTCCAAGCACAACGAGCATATTGCATCACCCATGCGCCGCCGCTTCATGGAAGTTTCCGCGCGTTACGGTTTTACCGTTGCCGTCCTCGCGACGACCGGCGGTTATTTGTGGTCCGATGCCGCGGTTGCCCAGACCGCCGCGAGCGAAGAAGACCTCGCGCGCAAGGCGCAACACCGCATGATCCTCGCCACCGAATACAAGCTGGGCTCCTTCGTGAGCTATCCCATCATGCAGGAAGCCTTCAAGGAAAACGCCCAGAACTTGAGCAAAGGCGCGCTCTACGTGAAACTCTTCCCCGCCGGGCAACTCGGCGTCGGCGGCTCGCTCGCGCAGAAAGTACAGGGCGGCACCGTCAACGCCGGCGGGCTCTCGCTGTCGAATTTCTCCGCTTACGCCCCGGCGGTCGATCTGATCAACATCCCGTACTGGTGCGGAGAAAATCAGCGCTTCGCGAACCTCGTGACCTCCAAGGCGTGGGCCGACGAAATTACGCCCAAAGTCAACGCCAAGAACTACAAACCGCTTTTCTACTACACGGTGGATCCGCGCACGATCGCGGTGCGCAAGGGCTTCGGCAGGATCGTGCGCACGCCCGACGACATGAAGGGCGTGAAAATGCGTATCCCGCCATCCAAGCTGCTGGGCCGCTTTTATCAGCTTGCCGGCGCCAATCCGACCATCGTTGCCTGGGGCGAGACGCCAACCGCGCTGAGGCAGGGCGTGGCCGATGCGCTCGACCCGGCAATCGGCGCGCTCTATACGTTCGGCTTCATCGACATTCTCGAAGCGATCACGACGGTAGAATCGGTGCCGGACGCGCAGATGTTCGCGTGCAATCTGCCGTGGTTCAACGGCCTGCCGAAGGACATGCAGCGCAAGTTCGAGGACGCCGCGGAATTGACCCAGGCGCAATCGTTCGCGCAGATCATCAAGGCGCGCGACCTCTCGATGCAGGAGTTCACCAAGGCCGGCTGCAAGTTCTACGCCCCCACCGCCGACGAGAAGAAGCGCTGGGTCGACGCGTGCGGCGAGCAACGCAAGGAGTGGGACGACATCAAGAAGGAACTCGCCGGCTCGCTCGAGACTTTCGAGAAACTCAAGAAAGCTGCCAACACCAAGGGCAAATTGACGGTGGCGGCTTAAAACAAATCAACGCTGGAGCCTGCCCGTGAGCAACGTGTTGAAGCGTCTCGACGCCGACGCCGAACGCTACCTGATGCTGGTGTTTTACTGCACGGTAGTGTTCGTCATCGTCAATGAAGTCGTGCGGCGCTTCGTGTTCCAGTATTCGAGCCTGTGGGGCGAGGAGGTGGCGCGCTACGCGTTCATCTACCTCGGCTGGGTGGGCGCCGCGCAGGCCGTCAGGGAGCGCGCGCATATCCGGTTCGATACGGTGCTGCAACTGCTGCCGCGGCGCTGGCATGGCTACGTCTACATTTTTGCCGACGCGGTCACCCTGATATTCGCGGGCATCGCGATCTACTGGTCTGTGCATACCATTTCGACCGTGGTCGAATTTGGCGCGGCGGCACCGGCGTTGCGTATCAGCATGGCCTGGTTTGCCTGCGCCGTACCCCTCGGCTTCACCCTCATGATCTGGCGCCTGCTGCAATCGATCCGGCGCGACATTCAGGACATCCGCGCCGGACGCGACGCGTTCAAAGGCGCGTTGCTGTTCGACTGAGGCACCGATCCACATGATCCGCTTCGCCGCCTCACGCCGGATTCGGTCCTGCCGCCTCCTTCTCCCCGTGCGGCGTTGACACGATGACGGCATCGCTGTGCATCGTTTTCATGCTGGTGCTGCTGGCGGCTTCGGTGCCGTTCTGGGTGGTGCTCGGCATCGGCACGGTGGCCCTGCTGCTGACCACCGATTCGCTGCCTTTGTCATTGCTGGGCGAAGCGTTGTTCGACAACGTCGATTCGTTCGCGCTGATCGCGATTCCGCTTTTCGTTTTGACGGGCGACGTGATGGTGCGCTCAAAGCTCGCCTACAAGCTGCTCGATTTCGCGGAAGCGACCACCGGCAGCCTGCGCTCCGGATTCGGCACCTCGACGGTCATGGGCTGCGGCTTTTTCGCGTGCATATCCGGCTCGGATGCGGCCGATGCCGCGGCTATCGGCCGCATCACCATGAACCGGCTGGTCGAACGCGGCTATCCGCTGCCTTATGCGTGCGCGCTGGTGGCGGCGGGCGCGTGCACCGGCATCCTGATTCCACCGTCGATTGCCTACATCATCATCGGGCTGGTGCTCGGCATTTCCTCGGCAACGCTCTTTCTCGCCGCTTTCATTCCGGGCCTGATCGTCCTCGCGGCCATCATGCTCACCAACGCGGTGCTGAACCGGGTCTTCGATTATGAAAATTCCCGGCGCCGCTTTTCATGGCGCGCGTGGTTCACTGCCCTCAACGAGGCCAAGTACGCCATTGCGGTGCCTTTCGTCATCCTGGGCGGCATCTACTCCGGCATATTCACGCCCACCGAATCGGCGGCGGTCGCGGTGGCAGTGGCGCTGATCGTGGGCTTGTGCCAGCGCACGATCACGCTCAAGGACTTTCCGGCGATGCTCGCCACCTCGGCGCGTGTCAACGGCGTGATCCTGCCCATCATCGCGGTCGCGCTCCTGTTCGCGCAGGCGCTCACGGTGCTCGATATTCCGCAGCAGTTTGTCGCGACGCTCACCGCGCTCACCACCGACCGCACGCTGCTGATACTGATCATGCTGCTGATTTTCATCATCGCCGGCATGTTCATGGAGACCACGCCCAATATCGTGATCCTGGCGCCGCTGCTCTACCCGGTCGCGCAGCAAATCGGCATGGACCAGATCCACTTCTGCATCTTCATGGTGACTTCACTGGGCTTAGGCTTCATCACGCCGCCGATGGGACTCAATCTCTTCGTAGTGGCCAGCCTGACCGGACAGCCCATCATGACCATCGCGCGTTACGCTTTTCCGTTCGTGGTGGCGATGATACTGATCTCGGCGCTGATCGGCTTCGTGCCGCAGATTTCGTTATGGGCAATTCGCTAATGCCGTGTGCAGCAGCGTGCGCACGCGCAACAACAAAAAAGCCGGCATCCCCGCCGGCTTTTTTGTTTACGACTGATTGATATGCGCTAAACGCCTTTGGCGCTGTACTTTTTGTATTTCGACAACAGGCGCTTGGGCTGCTTGAACGCATCACGCCGGAACGGGTCGCCCAGTTCGCGCGTGAGCATCAGATTGATGACGGTCGGCTTGT
Organism: Betaproteobacteria bacterium; assembly: GCA_947474275.1. Lineage (GTDB taxonomy): Bacteria > Pseudomonadota > Gammaproteobacteria > Burkholderiales > SG8-41 > PALSA-1004. Next base: position 7,767 of record CANJHY010000019.1, on the reverse strand, counting down.
TCGATTTCACGGCGCCGCGCAGGGCATCGCCGATGTCGTCGACGTGATCGACTGTAATACCCTTGGCGCCCATCGCCTTGGCGACCTCCGCAAAATTCGGGTTTTCGAGATTGGTACCGAGGTAGCGGTTGTTGAAGTAATCGATCTGGTTTTTCTTTTCCGCGCCCCACTGGCCGTTGTTGAACACCACCGCCACCACCGGAATGTCTTCGCGCACGCAGGTCATCACTTCGGCGAGACTCATGCCCCAGGCACCGTCGCCAACGTAGGCGATGGCGGGACGGTCAGGCCGGCCGACTTTCGCGCCGATCGCGGCGGGATACGAATAGCCGCAATTGCCGAAGCTCATCGCCGCGAGAAAACTCGGCGCCGTGTCGAAATGCAGATAGGAATTCGATACCGAGCACACGTTGCCGATGTCGGTCGAGACCATCGCGTTTTTCGGCATCGCCTTGGCGAGTGCAGCCAGCGCCTGGCGCGGACCGATGCGGCCTTTTTCGTTGGGCGACGGCCATTTTGCGAGTTCCTGCGCCCAGGCGTCTTTCTCTTTGCGCACTTGAGCCAGACGCGCCTTGTTCGGCGGCATCTTGCCGAACGCCTGCAGGCGCTGCAGCAGTTCGCGCGCCGCCAGTTTGGCGTCGCCGCAAATCCCGATCGATACTTTTTTCACCAGACCCAGCATGCGCGGATCGGAATCGATCTGGATGATCTTGGCATTTTTCGGCCAGTACTCCATACCGTGCTGCGGCAGCGTGCCGAACGGCCCGAGACGCGAACCGAGGGCCAGCACAACGTCGGCGCGCGAAATGAGTTTCATCGCGGCTTTCGAACCCTGATAGCCGAGCGGGCCGCACGACAACGCGTGGCTCGCCGGGAACGAATCGTTGTGCAGATAGCTGTTGACCACCGGGGCGGTCAGGTATTCGGCCAGTGCCACGCAATCCTTGATGCCGTTCGCCATCACCACGCCGCCGCCGGACAGAATGACCGGGAACTTGGCTTTGGCGAGCAGGCGCGCCGCTTCATTGAGCGAATCGGGCCCGCCGGCGCCGCGCTCGATTTTTTGCGGCGCCTGGATTTCAAAGTCGCCTTCGCCGTAGTAGTAATCGCGCGGAATGTTGATTTGCACCGGACCGCGCTCATGCATCGCGATGGTGAACGCGCGATGCATGAGTTCGGCCATGCGCGTGGGTGAATTCACGTGCACCTGCCATTTGGTGATCTTGGAGAAAATCGGCATCTGCTCGGTTTCCTGGAAGCCGCCCAGGCCCATCGTCAGGCTACCCGATTCGGGCGTGATGCAGACGACCGGCGAATGCGCCCAGTAGGCCGCCGCGATGCCGGTGACGAAGTTGGTGATGCCGGGGCCGTTCTGCGCGATGCACACGCCGTGCTTGCCGGTGACGCGCGAGTAGCCGTCGGCCATATGCGCCGCGTTCTGCTCGTGCGCCACCGAAATGAAGCGGATGCCGGCGAGCGGAAACAGATCGTGCGCATCCATATAAGCGGAGCCGACGATGCCGAACGTGTCCTTCACGCCCTGTGCAACCAGCGTTTCGACAAACGCTTCGGACGGCGTCATGCGCACTTTGCCGGCGGCGGCGGCGAGATTTTTGACTTTGGTCGTAGTTTTCATTGAAACTCCTCGCGACAAAATTAAACCTGAGTAAGAGGGGCGCAGTTTAGCGCGGCAACAGCGATTTTGGAAGCGCTTACATTTTGCTGCAATGCGGCTATTCGCCTCAGCGCCGAACATTTCTTTCGGCTGATACATTTATGCGGCGGGCGGTCCTTCAACGCTTGCCGAGCGCGCATCGCCGCGCGCTGTGAGGGCGATGCCGCCCAGGATCAACACGCAGCCGACCAGATGATAAAGGTATAAGCGTTCGCCCAGAAACACGATGGCCAGGAGCGGCGTGTAGACGAGCATCAAATACATGAACGGCCCGGCACGGCTGGGCCCGACCTGCTGCACTGCGCGGTTCCAGAACACGTAGGCGACGACTGTAGAGAACGCGCCGATGTAGGCGATGGCGGCCACGACCGGCATGGTGGGATTGAGCGTGCGGCCCGACGCGATTTCCCACGCGTACAGCGGCACCATCGCGCACACGCCCGCCGCCGAAATCACCCACAGCATGGCGAGCTGATTGAGCTCCGCCGGCCGCCAGCGCAGACATACAGTGTAAATGGCCCACGCCAGCGTCGCCAGCAATACCCACAGATCGCCGCGATTGAGTTGCAGAGTCGTCAGCACCAGCGGATCGCCGCCGGTGAGAATCACCACCACGCCACTCAACGAAATGATCACGCCCAGTGCCTGCGGGATGGACAGGCGTTCGCCGACCAGCACGTGCGACAGCATGAAAATCAGTACCGGCGTTACCGAATTGAGCAATGCGCTGTTCGTCGCGGTCGTCTGGCTCAAACCGATGTAAACCGGGATGTGCTGAAACACGGTAGCGAGCAGACCGAGCAGGCACAGCACGCGCCACGACCCTGCGATGAGATGCCATTGCCGGCGCAGATGCGTGTACGCAAACGGCGACAGGATGATGAGCGCGGTCAACCAGCGCCAGAACGCGAGCGCGACCGGCGGCGCGTCAAAGCGCAGCGCGCGCGCAATCACCCAGTTGCCGGCCCAGAACAGCACGGCAACCGCCAACAACAAGTACGGGAAATACGGTGAACGGCGCAATGAAGAAGCTACTGAGTTACCAGTAAGCCATGGCGCCGCGGAACAACTCGCGCAAATCGTCGCGGCTGACTTCGCGCGGCGCGTTTTTGATCACGCGCTGCTGCGGCCACGTGCCTTCGACCAGGGCATCGACGTCGCGCTCGGAAAAACCGATTGAGCTCAAGCCGCCAGGAAATTTCGTCGCCTTCATGAACTTGATGATCTGCCCGGCCAGCACTTCGCCGGCGTCGGCTGGCGTAGCACCCCGCATGTCGGCGCCGAGGCGGTGCGCTGCGTCGAGATGGCGGTCGGGACACGCCACCGCAGTATAGCGATAGACCGACGGCGCGTTGAGCACCACTGACATGCCATGCGGCACGAACGGATCGCCCTGCGGATAATGCGGCGCGCGATATTCACGCACCAGCCCCGATACCGCGTACGACATGCCGTGCGGTAAATGGCAGCCGGCGTTGCCGAACGCGATGCCCGCGAGAGTCCCCGCGTACATCATTTCGGCGCGCGCTTCGGTATCGCTTGGATCGTTCACCGCGCGCACCAGGTACTTGCCGACGAGGCCCAGCGCTTCGAACGCGACCATGTCGCTGAACGGATTCGCGCCCTGTGACGGCGGGCGCACGCTCGACCCGGCGGGCCGCATGCGGCGCGCATACGATATGTCGGTCAGCGTTTCAAGCGCGTGCGACATGGCATCGAAGCCGGTCGAGGCGACGATAGTGGACGGTAGCGTGCGCGTAACTTCCGGATCGATGAGCCCGGTCGTCGGCTTCAACAGGCGGGATTGAATGCCGGTCTTCGCTTTCATGGCGAGCAAATCGAAAATGGCGATGCCGGTCGCCTCCGAACCCGTGCCCGAAGTTGTTGGGCAGGCGATATGCGGTTTCAACGGGCCGGGTACTGGCTGGCCGCCGCCGACCGGCGCATTCACGTAATTCAGCAAGTCGGCGGGATAAGTCGAATAGAGGTTCGCCGCCTTGCACGTATCCATCACCGAACCGCCGCCAACCGAAAAAAAACCGTCGAACTTGCCTTCGACTGCGAAACGTGACGCCGCCTTGAACGACTCGTCGGTAGGTTCTACTCTCACTTCATCGTAAATCGCGAAGTCGATGCCCGCCGCCTTGAGCGAACGCGTCACCGTTTCCAGCGGCGGCAGCTTTCTTACGCCCTGGTCGGTGTAAATGCCGACCCGTTTCATGCCCAGCGCGCGCGCCTGGTCGCCGGCCTCTTTGAGGCAACCTGCGCCGAACGTCAGCGTCGACGCATCTATCGTAAATGCGCTGTCGCCATCGGCGGTCTGCGTGAAATATTGATGACAACAACCCATGAAATTCTCCGGCGCTAGTCTGCAGTAAAGATATCCCGATAGCCGGTGTATATGGATGCGATGATCACCGGTCCGAGTACGAGGTAGCCCAGCATGACAGGTATTGCCGCCACCACGCACAGCACCATCATGACGACACCGTAGAGCAGGAACGGTACGATGTTCTTCAGGCACCCGAAGAAACTCACCTTCATGGCTTCGACCGGCTTCAGATTGTTGAAGACCACCAGCGACGGCGCAAACCACAGCGCCATATAGAGTGGCAGAGCCAGCGCGAGCGATACAAGCATGGCCAGCACGAAAGACAATCCCAGAGCGCCGGCTCCGGCCGCGGCACTGCTGCCCCCGAACAACATCGCCATGAAGGCGCCACCTCCCATGATGACGATCGCCGGTATGAACGCGAGTATCCAGCCCACCAGCGCGAGCACGCCCAGCACTACCAGGTCGCCGGTATTGCGCGAGAACCCCGCGAACAAATGCCCGATTTCGAGTTCTTCGCCGCGATCGAGCGCACGGGCGCCCAGCATCAGTCCGCCCATGAGCACCTGCACCAGCAGCACGTTGGCGAGCGGGCCGATCAAGGGAATGAAGGCGACGACGATCGAGCATGCGACAAATGCGATCAGGATCAGGATCCAGATGCCGGGCTGCTTTTTGAACAACGTGAAAGCCTCGGCGATCCACTCCCAGCCGCGGCCGGCATCGACCGCGCGCCCGGCCGCGGAAAACGCGACTGCCGGCGCGGCGGGTGCGGCAGGGGACGGGGCGGGCTGGTACGGGTTCGGTTCACTCATGGCGGCTCTCCTCGTTATGGTGGTGGGAATGCGCGTGACCGGCGACTGGCCCATCGTAGTGCAATCCCAACGTCATGACAAATCATGACGCGATCAACCGCGTGCGGCGTCCTGCAAAATCATGTCGGCGGCTTTTTCCGCGATCATCACGACCGGCGCGTTGGTATTGCCCGACACCAGCGTCGGCATGATGGAAGCGTCAACCACGCGCAGGCCCGCCACGCCGTGCACCTTGAGACGGGTGTCCACCACCGACTGCGCGTCGGCACCCATCTTGCAAGTGCCGACCGGATGGAAGATGGTCGCGCCGTAGTTGCGTACAAACTCTAGTACTTCGTCGTCGCTTTGCACGCTGTCGCCGGGTCGGTATTCATCGCCGATCAATTCAGCAAGCGCACGCGTGCGCGCGAGTTTGCGCGCAACCTTGACGCCCTCGATCATGGTGCGGCAATCGATTTCGGTCGACAGATAATTCGGCCGCATGGCCGGCGCCGCCAGCGGATCGCGCGACTTGATCATCACCGTACCGCGCGACGTGGGCCGCAACTGGCACATCGAAAACGTGCAGCCCGGCCACGGATGGGTCTTGGCGCCCGCCATTTCGGCCGACAGCGCAGCAAAGTGAAACTGGATATCGGGCGTGGCCGCTTGCGGCAGCGCGCGCGCGAACATGCCGCCGTAATTGATGCCGATGGCAAGCGGGCCCGTGCGGTGCGCGAGCCATTTCCAGCCCATTTTCGCGCGGCCCCACACGCTCTTCAGATCATCGTTGATGGTGATCGGTTGCTTCACCTTGTACATGACGCGCGCCTGCAGATGGTCCTGCAGGTTCTCGCCGACGCCCGGCAAATCGTGCACCACGGATATACCGTGCTCCTGCAAAAACGACGCCCGTCCGAGGCCGGACAACTGCAGCAACTGCGGACTTTGCAGCGCGCCCGCCGCCAACACCACTTCGCGCCCCGCGCGCGCCTCACGTTCAACACCGTGCTGAAGATAGCGCACACCGACCGCGCGCTTGCCTTCCATGACCAGCCCCGTCGCCCGCGCTTCAGTTTCGATGTGTAAATTGGTGCGTGGACGCGCCGGCTTCAGATAACCGACCGCGGTCGAACAGCGCCAGCCGTTGCGCGTGAATAACTGGTAATACCCGACCCCTTCCTGCCGCGCACCGTTGAAATCGTCGTTGCGCGGCACGCCCAATTCGCCGGCGCCGGCTATGATCGCGTCCATCAGCGGATGCGTCTCTCCGATGTCGGAACATGCGAGCGGCCCGTCGCCGCCGTGAAATTCGCTCGCGCCGCGCGAGTTGCCTTCACACTTGATGAAATACGGCAGCACGTCCTGCCAACCCCAACCGGCATTGCCAAGCTCGGCCCAATGGTTGTAATCCTGGTGCTGGCCGCGAACGTAAATCAGCCCGTTGATCGAGCTGGAGCCGCCGAGCCCGCGGCCGCGCGGCCAGTAAACCTGGCGGTTGTTCATGGCGGGCTCCGGCTCGGTGGAAAAGCCCCAGTTATAGACCGGGTGAAACATGGTCTTGGCATAGCCGATCGGCAGGTGGATCCACAGCGAGCTGTCGCGCGGCCCTGCTTCAAGCAACAGGACCGAATGCCTGCCGTTTTCGCTCAGGCGATTGGCGAGCACGCAGCCGGCCGAGCCCGCGCCGACGATGATGTAATCGTAAGTCGTCGTTTGCATGACTGACATTCTGGCAGGTTAAAAACTTTATTGCATGAAGATATGCAGGCGCCAGGCCTGGCGGAGGTATTGGGCGGTTTTCGCCAGCGACGCGGGGTAAAATGACGTATCGCCGGTTTTGCTTCCAGCTTTGGAATGACAAAGGCATTGCTCATGTTCGCCGCCGCAAGTGTCCGCTACCGATGACGGCTCTCGAATCGCTTCCGCTCGCAGGGATCCTGTGGCTGACGCTCGCGATCGTGCTGGCGGGGTTCAGCCAGGGCGCGCTGGGATTCGGCTTTCCCTTCATCGCCACGCCGGTGGTCGCAATGGTGGTCGACATGCGCACCGCCGTCATCCTCATTTTGCTGCCGACTCTGGCGACCGTGGCCGTCACGCTTCTCACCAGCGGTCCGCTGGGGCCGGTCCTGAAGCGTTTCTGGATGATGCCGGTCTATGCGACGCTGGGCGCGCTGGTGGGAACCTGGGTCTTCGTCGCCGCGCCGGATGCACCCTACCAGTTGCTCCTCGCACTGAGTATCGTCATCTATCTCAATCTCGACCGCTTCACGCGCGGCGAGTGGCCTTTGATCAAACGGCACGAGCGGGCATTCGCGCCAATTGCCGGCACCGTGGCGGGGCTTTTCGAAGGCACCGCCAATGTCGCGGCGCCGCCGCTCATCATCTACTACCTGGCACTCGGCCTCGGTCCCGCACTGATGGTGCAGGCGATGCAGATCTGCTTTCTGGTCGGCAAAATGTCGCAGTTCGCCGTATTGACACTGCACGGCGGCGTGACTTCAGCGCAGTGGCTAACAACACTGCCCCTGTGCGCCGTGGCGGTTGCGGCGGGCTTTGCCGGCGTGCGCGTGCGCAATCGCATCGACGCCACACGGTTCCGCCACTGGGTGAAGCGCGCGCTCGCATTGATAGCGTTCGCGCTGCTCGCGCAATACGTCTATCGCTGGTCGTCAGCGTAACCGCAACAACAATAAAAAAGGGAGCTGATGCTCCCTTTTTCGCGGGTGCACGCAGCGCTTATTTCTGCAGCACTTTCTTCAGCTCGCCGCTGTCGTACATTTCACGCAGGATGTCCGAGCCGCCGACGAATTCGCCGTTGACGTAAAGCTGGGGAATGGTCGGCCAGTTGGCGTATTCCTTGATGCCCTGGCGAATGTCCGGATTTTCGAGCACGTTGACCGAAAAGAAATTCTCGACCCCGCACGCGCGCAGAATGCCGACCACGTTGGAGGAAAATCCGCATT
>CANJHY010000018.1:0-41943 GCA_947474275.1 Betaproteobacteria bacterium | reverse complement strand
GCCAGCTTGACCCAGCGGCCCTGCGCGTATGCGGTTGCTTGCGTCAAGGCGAGGACCAACGCCGCCAGGAACAAGCATTTCGAACCAGTCGATCTATTCATTGTTTCCTCTGCGGTGAACAGTGCGCGTCACAATCGTGCGCCTTTGCGGCGTCTTTTGTCGTGGGTCATTATAACTACGCCGGTTCGCCGCAGCTATTGGTCTGCGCGCGGTTTTACGGCATCATCGGCGTTTTCCCGATCCGCAGTACAGCGGCGGGTACGGAGGCGGAAAATGCGCATACTGCAATCGTTCATCGCCATGGCCATTGCGCCATGCATGGCCGTGGCCGCCGATAATTATCCGTCTAAGCCCCTGCGCATGGTCATTCCCTACACTCCGGGCGGGCCGACCGACCTCGTCGGCCGCGCGCTCGCGTCGAAATTGCAGGAAGCGCTGGGTCAACAGATCATCGTCGACAACCGCTCCGGCGGAGGCGGCGTAATCGCCACGGAAATCGTCGCGCGCGCGCCTGCCGATGGCTATACACTGCTGCTCGGCACGCCAGGGCAACTTGTTACGCTGCCGCTCCTGACGCCGAAATTACCGTATGACGCGATGCGCGACTTCGCACCCGTGACGCAAGTAGTGGTGTCGCCGCAGGTGCTCGTGGCCAATGCCAAACTGCCTGCAACTACGGTTACCGAGTTGATCGCTTACGCCAAAGCGCGGCCCGGCCAGCTCAACTACGCATCGGTGCAAACTGGCGGCACCGGTCATCTCGGCATGGAATTATTGAAGCAGGCGGCCAACATCGATATGCTGCATGTGCCTTACAAAGGCACCTCCCCTGCCCTCACCGATATGATTGCCGGCCAGGTTCAATTGATGTTCACCAGCTATCCTACCGTCCAGCCGCACATCACGGCCGGACGCCTCCGATTGCTGGCCACCGGCGCGCCCAAGCGCACGCCGGCGATACCCGATACACCGACGATGTCGGAGACGCTGCCGGGTTACGATCTGGTTACGTGGTATGCCGTGTTCCTGCCGCGGCGCACGCCTCCGGTCATCGTCAACCGTTTGCATGCTGAACTGGTGAAAATCCTGGTGTCGCCGGCAATCGAACGCCAGTTCGCGCAAAATGGCGTTGAGCCCATCAATACAACGCCGCAGGAACTGACCGCTTATATGCGCGCCGAAACCGAGCGCTGGGGTAAAGTCATACGCACAAGCGGAATTCGACTGGAGTAACGCGATGAAAAGGAAAAATCTGATGCGATGTGCAACGACCTGCCTGCTGACGGCAATGCTGATTATGGCCAGTGCCGCACCGGCGCAAACCTACCCGATACGCCCCATCCGTTGGGTAGTCACCTATCCGCCGGGCGGTCCGACGGACGTCGTCGCGCGTGCCATCGGCGCCAAGCTGACCGAAGCATGGGGCCAGCAGATAGTCATCGATAACCGTGCCGGCGCGGGCGGCGTCATCGGCACGGATATCGCCGCCAAAGCAGTGCCCGATGGCTACACGCTGCTGTTCGGGACGTCGGCAGGCCTCACGATCAATCCGGCGCTCAACAGCAAGCTGCCGTACGACGCGGTAAAAGATTTCGCTCCGGTGAGCCTGCTGGTTTTGAACCCGCAGATCCTGGTGGTGCATCCCGCTGTTCCCGTAAATTCCGTGAAGGAACTGGTAGCGCTCGCCAAGGCGCGGCCGGGTCAGTTGAACTACGCGTCGGTGGGCCTCGGATCGCCGAACCACATGGGCATGGAATTGTTGAAGGCGCTGACCGGCATCGATATCGTGCACGTGCCGTACAAAGGCACCGGCCCCGCGATTACGGACTTGCTGGGTGGGCAGGTGCAAGTGATGTTCAACAGCATGCCGTCGGTGATCCCGCTGGTCGCCAGCGGCAAGCTGAAGGGCCTTGCTGTCGGCAGTGTGCAACGCTCCCCTGCGGTACCGGATATTCCGACCGTGGCGGAAGCCGGCGTACCGGGATTCGAAAACGTTACCTGGTACGGCATGTTCGCGCCGGCGAAAACGCCGCATGACATCATCGTCAAACTCAACAAGCAGGTGGTGCAGATATTGGCGTCGCCGGAAATGGCGCAGCGTCTTGCCAGTCAGGGCGCAGAGCCGCGCAGCAGCACGCCCGAAGAACTGACGAAATTCATGCGCGTGGAATCCGAGCGCTGGAAAAAAGTCATCAAGACCGCGGGCATCAAGGTCGAATAGACCGGGCCCGTTTCCGCGGCGCTACCAGTCGCCGTTATTGAGGCGCGCCGGGAATCCCGCCGCCGTCAGTGCGGCAATGATTTCGTCCGCGTGCGCGTGATCGCCCGTCTGCACCACGAATTCGACGGCCGTGGACTGCAGCGGCAAATGGGTAAACCTGCGCTGGTGATAGACATCCACGATGTTCGCGTTGGCAGTTGCCATGCAAGCGGTAACTTTGGCCAGCGACCCCGGCAGATCGCTGACTTCGACCAGCAGGCGCGTCAGCCGTCCTGACCGCACCATGCCGCGTTCGATGATCTCAGCCAACATAAGTAAATCGATATTGCCGCCGCACAGTATCAGGCCGACTTGTTTGCCTTTGAAGCGTTGCGGATAAGCGAGCAAAGCGGCAAGACCTGCCGCTCCCGCGCCTTCGACGACGGTTTTTTCCATTTCCAGCAGCATCACGATCGCCCAGCGCGGCGGCCGCACCCTGCACATCCTTTATAGTAACTGTCATGGTCAAGGCCGGATGAATTCCAGGCTGCGCATAAACCGTTCGCCTTCCTTGCGCAACTCGGCGCTGGGCTCAGCACTGAGTTCGGCCGGACGGCCGCGCTCCGAGTAACCGACATCGACGATGAGGTTGCTTTTGTTCGGATGCAGGCAGGTGACGCCGATATCTTCGGTGAGCAGAGTTCGATTGCGGGCAAGGGCTGCATCGCGGTCCGTGTGCTTCAGGCGGTAACGTACGCACCATGCGGGAAAAGTATCATCCACCGCGGATTCGAACTCGATGACCCGGAAACGCTTGGCATCCAATTCCGCTGTCCGCAGCTTGTTCACATATTCCTGAAATTTTTCGCGCGTTTCGAATTTGTCATCGATAAGCCCCGATGTCGCAGTCGCGCCGAACGAATGCGTCGTTGAGTCCAGTCTTTTGCCAAACAACGCCAGCTCGCGGTTGCGCTGCATTTCAAACCAGTTTTTGCCCGGCGGCGGCAGCACGCGATAGCCGTCCATCGCGTAAGCCTTGGTGGTTTCGGTAATGGGTACGGCGTGCATTTGCGCCGCGGCCTCGCCCGCCAGCATGACTGCGGAAAGCAATGCGCAGCGAACGATCCAACTGATCGACTCGCAGTCGTGCGCCAGCTTTTTCATCGACATATCATCAGCCAGTCCACGGCGATTGCGCCATCAGGTCCGGCACGCACCGGGTTCAAATCGAGTTCGGCCAGCCGCCCATCGGTCGCGACGCCAAATTGCGACACCGAGCTGATCAGGCGCGTCAATGCCGCGCGATCTACCGCAGGGCTGCCGCGCACGCCATTCAGGATGGCTTTCGCTCTCAATTCGTCGAGCATGCTCCCAGCTTCCGCCGTCGTTACCGGCACCTTGCGAAAAACCACGTCCTTGAGCACTTCGACATGGATGCCGCCTAGACCCACCATCACCACCATCCCGTACGCCGGGTCATGGTGCAGCCCCACCGCCATGTCGACACCGTCTGCGGCCATCTGCTGCACGAGCACACCACTGACGCGCGCCTCAGGACTATGCCGTCGTGCGTTTACGACTACCTGCGTAAACGCAGCGGCTACTGCCGCGCCATCGGCAAGATTCAGCAGCACGCCGCCCGCCTCTGTTTTGTGCAGTATTTCCCGCGCTTCAATTTTTAATGCGACTGGATAGCCCAACGCATCGGCGCAGGCCACAGCTTCGGCAGAATTCTTCGCAAACCGTGTTTCCACCAATGAAACGCCGCATTGGCGCAGCAGTTGCGCCGCTTCAAGCGAAGAGACCGGCCCTGAAGTTGCCAGCAAACTGAGTTGTTGCGATTGCAAATCGGCGCGGGCTTTTGCATCCGCCTGCCACGCCTTGCGCATGGCCGCGTAGCGCACGAGGGCCGCAACCGCGTCCACCGCGGGTTCCGCTCCGCGCAACACTGCAATGCCGCGCGCTCGCAATGCCTGCAAGGCTTTGTCGGACGCCGCGACCCAGCATACGACGAATGGTTTATCGACCTGCGCTTTGATCTCTTCGAAGATGGCGATGAGTACATCGACGTAAGCATCCATCAACTGCAACCAGACTATTCCTACGTGCACCTGCGGATCGGCCATCACGATTTTTACGCTTTCCCGCAGCAGCGCGGGATCGCCCAGGAACTGGCCGGTGACGTCGACCGGATTGCCGCTTGCGCCAAAACCCGGAATAGTTTGTTGCAAGGCACGTTGCGTGGCTGTTCCCAGCACCGGCACCGTCAATCCAAGTTCCTCGGCGCGATCCGCCATCAATACACCGGCACCGCCCGATTGCGTGACGATGCCGAGGCCGCAACCCTGCGGCAGGCCGCAGTATGCAAATCCCTCGACCATGTCGAGCATGTGCTCTTCATTACGTGCGCGAATGATGCCGAACTGGCGGATTACGCCGTCGAAGACCGCATCGGCACCGGCCAGCGATCCGGTATGCGAAGCGGCGGCACGCGCGCCCGAACTGCTCTTGCCCACCTTGGCCAATACCAGAGGCTTGCCGGCGGCCAGCGCGGATTCAGCAAGCGCGATCATTTCCGCGCCGTCGCGCAGGCCTTCGATGTAGCCGGCGCCGACTTTAATGCGCGGATCGGCCAGCACTTCGCGCATGACCTGCGCAAAGGTGACGTCGCTTTCGTTGCCGGTATTCACGAAATAACCCAGACCGAGTTCACGCCGCCGTGCCAGCGCGGCGATGGCGGTGCCGAATGCGCCGGACTGCGTGACGAAACCGACCGGCCCTGGCGGCGTCGCGCCATCGGCATACTGGCCGAACGTCGCAATCACGCGCTCGAAGGCATTGATCAATCCCAGGCAGTTCGGCCCGCACAGCCGCATGCCGAATTCGCGCGCGACCAAAGTGATTTCGGTTTCGAGATCGCGTCCGTGTGCGCCGATTTCGGCGAAACCGGAACTGAACACGATGACTGACTTGACGCCGCACGCGCCCAACTCGCGTAATACCAATGCGACGGCCTTGGCCGGCACCGCAACGATAGCCAGATCGACCGGACCTGGAATATCCGCCACGGCGGGATAGCAGACAATGCCTTTGATGGATTGATACTTCGGGTTTACCGGATAGACTTTTCCCGCGTAGCCCTTTTCCATGAGGTGCTTCAGCGGCCGGCCGTTGACTTTGGCAAAGTCCGATGAAGCGCCGATGATGGCGATAGACGCCGGGCTCAGCAGCGCGTGCAGGTCATGCTTCAAAAGGGGGATTCAGGCGCCAGCGGCGGCTCAGCGCACGACCAGCACCGGTATCTTCGAATGGGTCAGGACTTTGGCGGTCTCGCTACCCAGCAGCAGCCCTTTCAGGCCTTTGCGTCCATGCGAAGCCATGATGATCAGATCGCATTTTGCTTTTTTCGCCTGCCGCATGATCGCCTCATAAGGCCGGCTGCTGCTGACGATGGCGGTATCACATTTGACGCCGGCGGACCGCGCGCCTGCTTTGACGGTCGCGACGATTTTTTTCGCATGTTTGGCCGTCGCGTCTTCAAAACGTTTTTTCAGCGCATAAGCGTTCGGCAGGACGAAACCTTCGTCGATCACCATCTGGAATTCCGGGGTGACGTTGATGGTGGTGACTTTGGCCTTGATGGCCCTGGCGAGCATGATGCCCTGCTTCACCGCTTTGCCGGCGAGCTTGGAGCCGTCGGTCGGCAGCAGAATGTGTTTGTACAGATGGCCTCCTGATTGCAGGTTAAGCCCGCGGGCAGCAGACGAACGAACGCCGCGATACGGGCGTGAAGCGGACTTTAGTGCGGCTTGTCGAGCAAATGCCGCGGCACCGGGACTGCGACGACCTCGATGCCCTCCTCGCGCATCTCCTCGACTTCCTCGCGCGACGCATTGCCGCGGATTTTGCGCTCGGGCGCTTCCTGATAATGGATCTTGCGCGCTTCTTCCGGGAATTCATTGCCGACGTCTTCGGTGTTTGCAAGCAGAAGCTCGATGGCCTTGGTCACCTCATCGGCGATATTAATGTATTGCCCGGACGCGTCGCGGGGCGCTTCTTTGCGCTTCGGCAATTGGGGCGCGCTGCCGCTGTTGATGTACGGAGCGTGCAAGCCTTTGTTGACATCGGTGCTGCCGCACAACGGGCAGTTGAGCTGGGTTTTCTGCTGCTGACGATCGAAATCAGCCGCCGAAGAAAACCAGCCTTCGAAGCTATGGTCGTTGCCGCACGTCAGGTTGAAAACAATCATGCGATCAGGGATGTCCGGTTCAGGTCTACGCCGACAAGCTTACCATCGTCGCGACGCCTGTGCAGGACGCGACGTGCAGGCGGGACGCTGGTGCCCGGAGTCGGACCGGCACAGCCGTTTCCAGCCGGCGTTTCGAGCGAGGAGTTACTACAATCCGCAACAGGTGACGATTCACGCTGAACATTGTAGCAGACGCTTGGCTGGCCAAAGTCGCCGACAAAAACTGTATATTTTTGCGCGATTAGCTTTTGATCAGCGCTATTTTCCGCATGTCACTATGCCCGCGGCTGCCAGGGAATCAATCTCCGATGGGTCGAAACCTGCCTCGCGCAGAACGTCGACCGTGTGTTCGCCCAGGCGCGGTGCGGGAACCGGATCCGGCGGCTGAGTGGCGGACCATTTGGATGGGAGAGCAGTATTCATCATCGTGCCTTCAGACGGATGCCCGGTGTGCTTAAAAAAACCGACCGCCTTCAGATGCTCGTCCTGCATAAGGCTTTCCAGCGAGTGCAGCGGCATCACCGGAATGTCGTGAGCTTCGAACCTTTCCATCCATTCGGCCGTCGTTTTCGTCGCCAGGACACCATTTACCAACGCAAAGAAATCCACCAGATTGCGGTTGCGCTGCGCGCGTTCCCTGAAGCGCACGTCGGCTTTCAGCTCCGGCATGCAGATCGCGTCGAACAAACTCGCGCACTGCGCATCGGTGCCGATCCAGAAGCAGAGATGCCCGTCGCGGGTAGGCGACGGTTTGCGCTCGAATAACCTGGACGCTCCCATGCCGTCGATCGGCGGCACGAATGTTTGCCCCCACATGTGTTCGGACAACACGAACTCGGCCATTGTTTCGAACATCGGCAGCTCGACCGACTGGCCGACCCCGGTGCGCTCCCGACACAGCAGGGCCGCGAGTATGGTCTGCGTGAAGACCATCCCGCAGATGCGGTCGGACAGATTGAATGGCGCATAGTGGGCCGTGCCGGTAAGCCGCGCCTGCAGCGCCGGCACGGCGCAGAGCCCCTGGATCATGTCGTCGTAGGCAGGCTTGCTGGCATACGGACCGTTTTCGCCGAAGCCGACCGCGGCGCAGTAGACGATACGCGGGTTGACGCGCGACACATCCTCGTAGCTCAGGCCCAGCCGCGCCATCGCCGCCCGGCGGCTATTGTGAACTAGCACATCCGCGTTCCTGCAGAGCGCGAGCAGCACTTCCCTGCCCCGCGGTTGCTTGAGGTCGATGACGATGCTGCGCTTGCCGCGGTTCATGTTCAGAAACTGCGAGGCCATGCCCGCATGCCGCGCCGGCCCCAGGGAGCGCCGGCCATCGCCGACCGCCGGTTCCACTTTCACGACGTCCGCGCCGAACCCGGCCAGCACCTGGGTCGCATACGGACCCAGCAGCATCAGCGTCAGGTCGACCACGCGTATCCCCGCCAGCGGACCTTGCTGTTTGTTCATAGCCATGCGCGCACTTCCGCCCTTTGCGTTATTGCGCCGCTATCCGGGCGGCTTTCGTGACCTTGGCCCATTTCACAAGCTCGTTCTTGATGAATGCCGCGAACTCCTCGGGCGTGTTGGCCGCCGGCTCGGCGCCTTCGGCCGAAAGACGCTCGTTCAATTCGGGGGCGGCGAGAGCGGCGACCACCTCTTTATTGAGCCGCGCGACAACGGACTTGGGCGTGCCGGCAGGAGCGAGCATGCCGAACCACGACCCCGCTTCGAAGCCGGGGTAGCCGAGCTCAGAGACCGTCGGCAGCTCAGGGGCCGCTTTGGTGCGCTTGAGACTGCCGACCGCCAAACCCTTCAACCGTCCGCTGCGGACATGGGGCAGCGTAGGCGGCATCGTCGCCCAATACACCTGTATCTGGTTGCCGAGCAGGTCTGTCAGCGCCTGCCCCGTGCCCTTGTACGGCACATGCACGATGTCGATCTTGGCAACTAACATCAGCAACTCCATGGAAAGGTGCGTGCCGTTGCCTAAGCCGGCCGAACCGAAGCTGATGGGCGTGGTCTTGGCACGCGCGAGGGTTATGAATTCCTGCAGCGTATTCACGCCCAATGACGGATGCGCCGCGAGCATGTAGGGCACGTTGGTAGCGAGACTGATGGGCGCGAAATCCCTGACCGGATCGTACGGCAGCTTCTTGTAGAGGTTGGGATTGATCGTGAGTGCGCTCGACGTCATCAGCAAGGTGTAACCGTCCGGTAGTGCGCGTGCTGCAAGCTCGTTGCCAATGTTCGCGTTGCCGCCGGGGCGGTTGTCGACAACCACCGACGTGCCAAAGCTCTCGCTCATTTTCGCCGCGACGGCGCGTGCGACCAGGTCGGTACCGCCGCCCGGTGCAAAGGGCACCAGCACTCTTATGGGCCGCGAGGGGTAGCTCTGCGCGTGGCCAGGTGCTGCGATTGCGCACCCGACCAGGGTCGCGCACAGGATACCGATTATGTGTTTGTGCATGCTTGTTGTACTCCACGGTTTATACGGTTATATCGGTATACGTTAAATACTTGCCGCCGCCCCCGTGTCAGGGGTTCGTCCAAATTAGCACCAGATACCGTGCATGGCCTACTCGGCCTTGATGCCCGCGGCGCGCGCAAGTTTGATGTTCTGGTCGACTTCGCGCCGTATCATTTCGGTAAATTGCTCGGGCGAATTGGTTTCGGCTTCCAGACCCTGTTTGAAAAACGCCGTTTTCGTTTCTGGCGTATTGACAGCCTTGACGATCGCACTGTTGAGCCTAGCGACGACATCCGGCGGCAGGTTCGCCGGGCCCATGATTCCGTACCACCCCGTGCGGTCGTAGCCTGCTACGCCGGACTCGTGTAGCGTGGGCATGTTAGGCATGAGCGCCGACCGTTTGGCCGTGCTGATCGCGATCGGCCGCAGGCGTCCCGCGTCTATCAGCGCCTGCGCCGCGGTGACGCTGGCGAAGATCATGTCGGCCTCGCCCGCGGCCACCCCGACCACGCCCTGCGAAACCCCTTTGTAAGGGATGTGCGCCGTCTTGATATTCGCGAGCGAATTAAAGAGTTCCGCGGCAAGGTGCGCGGAGCTGCCGATGCCGGAAGTCGCATAGTTGAGCTGACCGGGCCGGCTTTTGCCGATCGCCACCAGTTCCCTCACATTGTGCGCCGGCACCGACGGGTGGATAACGAGCACGAACGCACCGGTGACCACCAGCGAAATGGGCGAGAAATCCCGCGGCAGTTCGTACGGCATCTTGCGCCGCATCGCAGGCTGGATGCTGTCCGCGGCGGCCATCATGAGCAATGAATAGCCGTCGGATGCGGATTTCGCGACCATATCGGTGGCGATGATCCCGCCCGAGCCAGGCCGGTTCTCGACGACGACGGGCTGTCCCAGACTTTCGGACAGTTTCTGGGCGACCATGCGCGCCGCCGTGTCCGTGCCCCCGCCGGCGGCAAAACCAACGAATATGCGCACGGTTTTGGACGGATAGTTTTGCGCCAGCACATGGCCCGTCAACGTACCTGCCCACAGCGCCACGCTCAATTGCAGAAATACATATTTATGCCGGTTAATCATGATTGCCTTTATCTTCCCTCTGGTTGCATGTCTGTACGCACACGCACGGCGTCCAACCCTGTAGCCATGCGATTCATTCGCTTTTGATCCCGGCCTTCGCGACGACCGCGCGCCAGGTCTGGATCTCGTTTTTCATCTGTTCAAGAAAAGCCTCCGGCGTGCCTGCCGCGGGCGCGACGCCTTCGGTACGCAGCTTCTCCTCCATATCCCGGTCCTGCATGATGCGCACAACTTCCTGGTTGATGCGCTCAACTGCCAGCCGTGGCATGCCGCGCGGCGCCAGCAGGCCATGCCAGTTGTTGACGTCGTAACCGGGCACGCCAGACTCGGCAAGCGTCGGTATGCCGCTCTCGGCGGCGACGCGCTGTGCGCTCGTAACGGCGATCGCGCGCAGGCGGCCGGATCTGGCCTGTGGCAAGGCGGCGGTGATGCTGCCGAAGAGCACGTGCGTTTGCCCGGCGATCGTATCGGTGAGGGCCGGCCCCGTTCCCTTGTACGGAATGTTGAGCATTCGCGTTCCGGTCATGCTGAGCATGAGTTCGGTCGCGAGATGGAGAATACTGCCCTGCCCGCTCGACGCGTAATTGATCGCATTGGGTCGGGCGCGCGCAAGCGCGATGAGTTCCCGCGCGTTGCTGACGGGCAGCGATGGATGAACGACGACCAGAAACGGCCCCTTGTCGAGCAGCACCACCGCACTGATGTCGGCTATGGGATCGAACCTGAGCGCGGTCATCACTGCGTTTATCGTGTAGCCGCCCGAGACGAGCGTGAGCGTGTAGCCGTCCGCCGGCGCTTTGATGCCTGCCTCAGCACCGATGTTGCCGCTGGCGCCGGGGCGGTTATCGATGATCACCTGCTGGCCCAGCGTCTCGCCGAGTTTCGCGGCCACTATACGCCCTATGAAATCGGTGCCGCCGCCGGGCGCAAACGGCACGATGATGCGTATGGGCTTGGCCGGATATACCTGCGCATGGCCCGGCGCGTGCGCGCAAAACAGGCCTGCCGCGAATGCACAGACAGTCTGCCAGCGCAGACGACCCCTGCGCATGTCGGGCGTAGAAGCCTTCGCGGTCTGCATCAAGCGGCCTTGACGGGCGCGAGCCACGGCAGTTGGGTGCGATAACGGTTTTCGAAGCGCGCAATCGCTGCGGCATATTTCAACGTGATGCCGATTTCGTCCAGTCCCTCGAGGAGCTGCGCCTTGCGCGACGGTTCGATTTCGAAGCCGCGCGACGTGCCGTCCGGGTATCTGACGGTCTGGAGCGCGAGGTCGATTGTTACTTGCGAGCCGGGTTGCTGCTCTAGCAGCGTGCACAGAGCTGCGATGGCGGGTTCGGGCAGCACGACAGGGAGCACGCCGTTCTGCACGCAATTGCCGGTGAAGATGTCGGCGAAGCTCGGCGCAATCACGCAGCGGATACCGAAGTCGCGCAACGCGTAGACCGCGCCTTCGCGCGTCGAGCCGCAGCCGAAGTTACGGCCGGCCACCAGTACTTGCGCGCGTCGGTATGGCGGCTGGTTCAAAATGAAGCCGGCGTCTTCGCGGTCGCCGGCAGCGTAGCGCTTGTCGCGGAACAGAAAATTGCCGTAGCCCGCGGACAACGGCTTGCGCAGAAAGCGGTGCGGTATCAGTTCATCGGTGTCCACGTCGGCATGACAATAAGGCGCCGCGACTGCCGTGAGTGTCGTGAAAGTTTCGATCGTTACGCTCCCGCCATTTCGCGCACGTCGGCCAGGCGGCCGGTGATCGCCGTCGCCGCTGCCATCGCCGGGCTCACCAGGTGCGTGCGGCTGCCCTTGCCCTGCCGCCCTTCCATATTACGGTTCGAGGTTGACGCGCAGCGTTCGCCTGCGGGCACGAGGTCGCCGTTTGCACCGGTGCACATCGAGCAGCCGGGCTCACGCCACTCGAAACCCGCGCTGCGGAACACATCATGCAGACCCTCGGCCTCCGCGGCACGTTTTACGGTCATCGAACCGGGCACGACGATGGCCGGAATGCGCGCCTGCTGCCCGCGCACGACGCGCGCGGCGTCGCGCAGATCATCGAGGCGTGCATTCGTGCACGAGCCGATGAAGACACGGTCGATCGCGATGTCTTTCATCGCCGTTCCCGGCGCGAGTCCCATGTACGCGAGCGCGTGCTCGGCGCGCGTGCGGCGGGCGGGATCGGTCATCGCGCACGGATCCGGAATCACGTCCGAGACGGCGCACGCCTCGTCCTGCGATGTACCCCACGTCACCATCGGCTGCACCTGCGACCCGTCGATAACCAGTTCCGATTCGAAGCTGGCTCCCTCGTCCGTCGACATCGTTTGCCAGAATGCGCGCGCTTCAGTCCAGGCTGCGCCCTGCGGCGCATGGGGCCGCCCGCGTAAATACGCGAACGTCGTTTCATCGGGGGCTATGAGGCCCGCGCGGGCGCCGGCTTCGATCGTCATATTGCACAGCGTCATGCGCGCTTCCATCGGCAGCGCACGCACCGCGCTGCCCGCATACTCAATCGCCGCACCGCTGCCGCCCGCCATGCCAATGCGCACAATGATGGCGAGTGCGAGGTCTTTTGCGCCGACACCCGGGCGCAGGCTCCCATCCACGTTGATGCGCAACGCGCGCGGCTGGCGAAACCACAGCGTTTGCGTCGCCAGCACGTGCTTGATCTGGGACGCGCCGACGCCGAACGCGAGCGCGCCGAATGCGCCGTTGGTGCAGGTATGCGAGTCCGACCCCACAATCAACATGCCCGGATGCGCCATACCGAGTTCGGGGAACACGACATGCATGATGCCCTGTTGGGGGTGGGAAATGCCAAAGTGCACGATGCCGGTACGTTCGGCGTTCGCCTGCAGGCGCTCGACCATGCCGCGCGCTTCGGGATCGGCGATGCCGGCGCTGCCGAGTTCGCGTCCGACGGTCGGCACGTAGTGATCGGCGAAGCCCAGGGTTTGCGCGGGGCGCATGACAGCGCGCCCTTCGCGGGCGAGTCCGTCGAATGCGTAGAACGGCCCCTCGTGAACGACGTTGTAATCGACGTACAGCAGGAGCTCGCCTGCGCGATGCTCGACGGTGTGCAGGTCGATCACTTTTTGCAGCATGGTCCGGGGCGCTGACATGGCGCGGTCCTTTATGAAGAATGATCCGGCAGAGACGGCATGAGCTGGCCCGCTATTCGGCTTTGATCTGGGTCACCGCGATGATCTCGGCCCAGCGCTTGATTTCCGTGCGCAAATACGCCGCGAACTCGGCGGGACCACGTCCCGTGATCTGCCCGCCCTGATCCTCGAGCAGCTGGCGCACCTCGGGCATCTGCAACACCGCCGTGTTTTCAGCGTGCAGGCGGTCGACTATCCTGACCGGCGTGCCCGCGCGCACCACCATGCCGTACCAGGAGACGAATACATAGCCTTTGACGCCCGCTTCGTCGATGGTCGGCAGCTCGGGCAAAGCCGGCGAACGCTTGCTGTCCGTAACCGCCAGCGCCCGCAGCTTCCCTGAGCGCATGTGGGGAATGATGCCGGGTGACGTCGAGAACATCAGATCGACCTGACCGCCGAGCAGGTCGATGGTCGCGGGCCCGGTACCCTTGTATGGCACATGCAGCATCCGCGTGCCCGTCATGTGATTGAAGAGCGCGGCCGATAAATGGGACGGCCCGCCCATCCCAGCCCCGGCATACGTGAGCTGCCCCGGGTTTTTGCGGGCGAGCGCAATCAGTTCCGCGACCGACGTTAAGGGCAGCGCATTGCGTACGCCAAGCACGTTGGGCAGATCGGCTATGTGCGTAACCGCCGTAAAGTCCTTGACGAGATCGTACGAAAGCTTCTGCAGGCTGGGCAGCACGGTATGCGTCGAAATGATCATGAGCAGGGTGTGGCCGTCCGGTGCCCCACTGGCTGCCGCCGCCGCGCCTATCGCGCCATTGCCGCCCGCGCGGTTGTCTACCACGACTGTTTGACCGAGTCTGTCGCCCACCCGCTTGGCGACGATGCGTCCGATGAGATCGGTGCCGCCGCCGGGTGGATAAGGAATGATCAGCCGCAGCGGGCGCACCGGGAATTCCTGTGCAATCGCCGCAAACGGCGCGCCTGCCGCCAATGCCAAACATACCAGTGCTGCCGACTTCATTTGCTCCTCCATGCGCCGCCCCGTCCCCTTGCTATGCAGACCACCCGGAATCCGGGCACCCATGCAACGATGACGTGCCGGTCGCTTATGCGCCAGCGGGCGCGACGATCGAACAGTCAATCATGATTGCGGTCACTTTCTTGTTGTCGCGTGTCATTTTGAAGCGCCTCTCGCGACCGCTTTATTCTTCGACGTAGCCGGTTTTTCTGCGACGGTCGAGCCACCAACCGTATTGCACCGGCAACGTGTTGTATTCCGTATCGTGTTCCAGCGTGCGCGCGGCGTGCGCGGGCCAGAACGGGTCGTAGAGGATCTCACGCCCCACGGCAATCAGGTCGGCCTGGCCCTGCGCGAGAATTTCCTCGGCTTGCCTGGCGTGCACGATCAGGCCCACGGCCATCGTCATGAGACCCGCATCCTTGCGCACGCGTTCGGCGTACGGCACCTGAAAGCCGAGCTTGGGGGCAACCCGGCTCGCGGTGGGCGAGCGTATGGCGATGCCGCTCGCCGAGCAGTCGACAACGTCGACGCCGAGCGCCTTCAGTTCGCGCGCGAGCACGACCGTATCGTCGAGCGTCCAGCCGCCCTCGTCCACCGCGGACACGCGAAAGAACAGCGGCTTGTCCTGGGGCCAGACCGCCCGCACCGCCGCGGTAACTTCGAGCGCGAAGCGCATGCGGTTTTGCAGGCTGCCGCCGTACTCATCCGTGCGTTGGTTCGAGGCGGGCGACAGAAATTCGTGTATCAGATAACCGTGTGCGCCGTGTACTTCGACGATGTCGAAGCCCGCCAGCAGCGCGCGCTGCGCCGCTTTCACCCAGTTGGCCTGCACCTCCTGGATGTCCGCCTTGGTCATGGCGCGCGGCAGCGGCCAGCCTTCGAGATATTCGACCGCGCTCGGACCGATGACGGGCCAGTGCGCCTCACCTTCGACGGGCACGCTGCGGTCGAGCGGGCCAAAGCCGGCCCACGGCTTGTATGTTCCGGCTTTGCGGCCGGCGTGATTAAGCTGGATTGCCGCTACCGCGCCCTGCGATTTGATGAAAGTGCTGATGCGCCGCAGCGGTTCTATGTGCTCATCTTTCCAGATGCCCATGTCGCCCACCGTGCCCAGCCCGCGCCGCTCGACCTTGGTGGCCTCGGTGAAGACAATGCCGGCGCCGCCCATCGCGAACTTCGCAAAATGGGCGAAATGCCAATCGGTGACGAACCCGTCGCGCGCCGAGTACTGCGCCATGGGCGAGACGACAATGCGATTGCGCAATTTAACGCCGCGGATCTCCAGCGGCGTAAATAGCAGGGATGGCTTGCGGTTCATCCCGGCGTTAGGTGCGGCACTTGCGGACGACACTGGAACTCCTCATGGTTCTTGCACACACGATCTGCAGCGATCGCGGCCACCGCCTTGCGCCTGGACCCGGCCTGCCCTTGCCCAAGCGTTCAATATACTGAACGGCGTTCAAATAAACGATACGCTCGCATCGAAACCATGTCAACGCCGGTGCGCCGTCATTTCGCGGGCCGCTTGCGTTCGAGAAACGCCGCTACCCTCGCGCGGTGGTCCGGCGTATCACGCAGGATGGAAGTATGCGACGACACCATGTCGAGATGCGCGGCAAGCGGCATGCTGAGGCCCTGGTAAACGGAACGCTTGTATGCGCGCACCGCTTCGAACGGCTGGCTCGCGATCGCGCGCGCGAGTTCGTAGGTCGCGGCCATGAGCTGGTCCGGGGCGGCCACGTTGTTCACGAGCCCGATACGCAGCGCTTCCTCGGAACCTATCGCACGCCCGGTCCAGAACAGCTCCAGCGCGCGCGGCGTGCCGATGATGCGCGGCAGGTAATAAGTGCCGCCGTCGCCCGCGATCAACCCCACGTTGATATAGCTTTCAGCAACCATTGCCGAGTCCGCCATCAGGCGCAGATCGCACATCAGCGCCATATCGAGCCCCGCGCCGCGCGCGGTGCCGTTGATCGCGGCGATCGTCGGTTTGTCCATGCGCTCCATGATGAAAGCGATTTTATGCACATGCCGCCACAGGAAATCCTTGCGCTCGAGGGCATCGTTGTTCGCGCGCTCTTTCTGCACGCTGATGTCGCCTCCCGAACAGAACGCCTTGCCGGCGCCCGTGAGCACGACGACCCTGATCTTCGGATCGCTTTCGCATTGTTCGAGCAGCGCCCCCCAGCGCACGATCATGTCCTTCGTGAAAGCGTTGTACTTCTCGGGCCGGTTGAGTGTAATGGTCGCGACACCGTGCTCGTCGACGTTGAACAGGACCAGTGTTTCTGCAGTCATTGTCATTTCTCCTCAGGGTTTAATGGTTTCAGTGGGCAGGCACCGCGTCGCCCGAACATGCGCGCGCTTGTTGTGGCGTATAGCCCAGCAGTTCAACAAGGACTTCCACGGTGCTCTCACCGAGCTCCGGCACGTGCGGCCGCGGCGCCGTATTCATCCCCGGCATCTGGAACGGAGCGTTGGGCACCCAGTATTCGCCGACACGGTCCTTCACGCGCGTCATGCCGCCGCGCGCCTGCATCTGCGCGTCGTTCATCGCTTCGTCGACCGTACGGTAACGCGTGCACGGCACGCCGCCCGCCAGCAGCGCGCTTTCGCATTCTTCTCCCGAGCGGGTTTGCGTCCACTCTTCGATCACGCCCATCAGCTCCGACCAGTTGGCTTCGCGCGTGCGGGTCTTCGCGAACCGCGGATCCTGTATCCACTCGGGATGACCGACGGTACGCGCAAGTTGCTCGAAATTCTTCTGGCTCGTGGGGGCAGCCACGACATAACCGTCGCGCGTCTTGAGCGGCTGATAGACGCGGATCTTTTCGTTGGTCGGCGCCTGCGCTTCCTGGCATTCGTAAACAAGAAGGTTGAGCATCGCGTCCATCAGGGCGACATCGATGTACTGGCCCTTGCCGGTTTGCTTGCGGTTGTACAACGCCGTCTGCACCGCGCCGAACGCGGACATGCCGCCGAATACATCCGCAATGAATGTCGCCGTATTCGCGGGCCGGCCGCCGCCCTGGTAATCGACCTGCGCGAGATCGAATCCGCTTGCAGCGTGCACGATAGGCGCGTACGCGGGGCGCTGCGAGTTGGGGCCGGTCTGGCCGAAGCCGGAAATTGAACAATAGATGACGCCGGCATTCGTCTGCACGATACGCGCATAGCTGACACCCAAACGGTCGGCGACGCCCGGCCGCCAGTTTTCAACGATGATGTCGGACTTCGCGGCAAGCCCTGCCGCTGCGTCGCGGCCCGCCGCGGTCTTCAGATCGAGCACGATGCTTTTCTTGCCGCAGTTGAGATGCCCGAAAAAGCTGCTGAAGCCGTTGCGCACCGGGCGCCGGCTGCGGTTGTGGTCGCCGGCCGGCGGCTCGACCTTGATGACTTCCGCGCCGAGATCGGCGAGCAGCCGCGTGCAGTACGGGCCGGACAGCATGTTGGTGAAATCCAGGACGCGTATTGCGTCAAGGGGTCCGTGGGGCGCAGTAGCGTTCATTGCGATTCTTCCTCCTGGTGTTGGCGTGCCGTTCCGGCACCGTGTTTATGGCAGAGCCGCGCCGATATCGGGCTTGCGCGCGGCGACGACGTATGGCCAGAGCGCATCGCCGCCAAGCTGAACGGCAACCGCACCGACCCACGCCTGCCATTCCGACTCGGTCCCGAATTCATCGCGCCATGCCCACAGGCGGCGGGTGCTGCGGTGCAGTGAGTGTTCGTGCGTAAAGCCCATCGCGGCATGCACCTGGTGCGCAACGCCCGCCACCACGGCCACTGCCTCACCGATGCGCGCCTTCGCCGCTGCAATTTCGAATCGCGCAAGTCGTTCAGAATTCGCTTCGGCGGCGGCCTGCGCCACTGCACTGCCGGCGGCGACCTGCGACGCCAGCGCCGCGATCTGCTGTTGCACGGCCTGGAACTTGCCGATGGCTTTGCCGAACTGTATGCGCTCCTGCGCGTAGGCAACGGTCAGCTCGAGCACGCGTTCCATGGCGCCCGCCATCTGTTGCGTGCGGAACAGCGCGCCGCGAAAGAAGAGCTCGGCGCGGCCCATGCCGGAACCGGCGGCGCCCACCCATTCGTCGGCGATGACATGTTGCCGGAATTCCCAATCGTCGCGCGGCTCTCCCGCGTAATTGGCGGCTTCGATTCTGCTCCCGGCATCGTGTACGACGACCGTGCGCGCGCCATCATCCGCGTCGAGGGTAAGCACCAATGCCGACGCGTGCCGCGCCCCGGGCAGGCGCTTGACCGTGCCGCTCACCGTCCAATTGCCGCCGCGCCGCTCCAGGCGCAGAGTGTCGCGGCGCAGGACCGGACCGGCGGCGAGCGGGCCTTCAATCGGCGGCAAATTCGCCGCCGCCAGCAGCGTTTCCGCAAGCCACGTTTCGACCAGAGGAACGGGGGCGGCGTGGCGGCCGGCCACGCGCGCGAGCGCGCACAAATCGGCGAGCCCGGCGCCCGCGCCGCCACGCGCGTCGGAAACCGCCGCGGCCGTCAGTCCCGTCTCGCTCAGGGTCTGCCATAACTGAGTCGGCCACGACCCCGCCTCCGCGGCCTCGGCGCACTCGCGCGTGCACAGATCGGTGAAAACGCGCTCCGCGGTGTCGGTCAGCAGCCGTTGTGTATCGCTCATCGCAGTCCCAGGCCGCGCGCGATAATGCCGCGCAGAATTTCGCGGGTGCCGCCGCGAATCGGATACGACGGCGCATAGAGCAGCGCACGATCGAGCATGGCATTGAACGGGTCTTCCGCGGGCAGGACCGCGCGCGCTTCTGTCGGCAGCACGCGGCGTGCGGCCTCGGGAATGTCCTGGTCGAACTGGTTGCCGAGATCTTTGACGAGGGCCGCCTCGACCGCGGGCACCACACCCTGGTGCAGCAGCCCGGCAAGCGAAAACGACATGTGGTGCAACGTCCACAGATGCGAGACCAGGCGCCCGATCTGCTCAAGCGCGCCGCGATCGGGATGCGGGCCCGCGCTGTCGAGCAGGTGCACAAGCACGCCGTAAGCATTCAGCCAGCGCTCGGAACCCGCGCGCTCGTGCGCGAGCTCGCCGGAAACCTGCGTCCAGCCGCTGCCGACGGCGCCGATGACGCGGTCATCAGGCACCAGCACATCGTCGAAAATCACTTCGTTGAAATCGTGGTCGCCCGCCAGATTGATGATCGGGTTGATGGTGATGCCGGGCCAGTCGAGATCGACGATGAACTGCGTGACGCCGGCATGACGATTGTTGTGATCGTACGGCGACGTGCGCGCGAACAGGTTCATGAGGTGGGCCTTGTGCGCGTAGCTGGTCCAGACCTTGCGTCCCGAGATCCGCCAGCCGCCGTTGGCCGGCGTGGCTTTGGTGCGGATGGACGCGAGGTCGGAGCCGGAATCGGGTTCGCTCATGCCTACGCACACGAAGCATTCACCGGCCGCTATGCGCGGCAGATACGTGCGCTTCTGCACTTCCGAGCCGGCGGCGAGCAGTAGCGGCCCGAACTGCCGGTCCGCGAGCCAATGCGCGCGCACCGGCGCACCGGCGGCGAGCAACTCTTCAGTGACCACGTAGCGCTCGAGCGACGTGCGCTCGTGGCCGCCATACGCGCGCGGCCAGGTCATGCCTATCCACCCTTGCGCCGCGATCTTGCGCGTAAACGCCGCGTCGTAGCGATCCCAGCCGGCGGGGTCGCGCGTATACGAACCTGCTGCGAATTCGGCGCGCAGAAAGCGGCGCACATCTTCGCGCAGTCGCTCCAGGTGTTCGGGCATCTCGATGCCGCTAAGGCTGAATGAGGTAAACATGTGTTTGTATGCGGACGGTCGTGGGCGGGAGCGATGTTCGATGTAGTTTAATAAGCGCGCAGCGCGGAATTTTCGGCGGGCGCGCCGCTGCGTGTCAAGAACTGCGGGGCGCTTGCGTGCGCGTGCAGCGTAAAAGCATTGCGCCGCGTGTCGCGCATCACAGAACACCCGCCGCGCGCAGCGCCTGCGTTTCATGCGTATTCAGCCAACCCTCGAGCGCGCGCTCTGCATCGGGCGGTGCGGGCGGCGTCGGCGTGTCCGGCACCGTGCGGCTGAAGCGCGGACTTGGCGCGGGCTGCACGACCCCATCGATTTCCACAAAGGTCTGGCGCGCCTTCAGATGCTCGTGCAGCGGCGCCTCGGCCATGCTCAGCACGGGAGCGAAGCATGCGTCAGTGCCCTCCAGCAGCTTGCACCACTCGTCACGCGTCCTCGTTTTGAAAGCGCGCTCGAGCATGCCGTGCGCGCGGTCCCAGTTTTGCGCATCACGCTGCGCACCGATCTCCGCGGGTGAAATACCCATCAGTTCGAGAAACTGCGCGTGAAAACGCGCTTCAATCGGCGCCACCGAAACCCATCGGCCATCGGCGCATTCATAAACATCGTAGAAGTACGCGCCCGAGTCAGAAGTGTTCGTGCCGCGTTCGAGCGACATCAGCCCCGCGGCATACAGCCCGAACACCGACGTCATCAGCGACGCAGTGCCATCGACGATCGCGGCGTCCACCACCTGGCCCTGCCCGGACTGCCGCGCTTCAATGACGGCGGCGAGCATGCCCATCGCCAAATAAAGCGAACCGCCGGCATAGTCGCCGAGCAGATTAAGCGGTGGCGTCGGCGGCTGTCCTTTGCGGCCGATTGAGGCGAGCGCGCCGGTCAGCGCGATGTAATTAAGATCGTGGCCTGCCGCGGACGCGAGCGGTCCGGTCTGGCCCCAGCCCGTCATGCGTCCATAGACGAGACGCGGATTGCGCGCCGAGCACGCGTCGGGGCCCAGGCCCAGCCGTTCGGCGACGCCCGGCCGAAAGCCCTCGAGCAGCGCATCGGCATCCGTCACCAGCCTGAGCACGAGTTCCACCGCCGCCGGCGCCTTGAGATCGAGCGCGATCGACTTGCGATTGCGCAGCAGCAGGTTGAATTTGAGCGGCCGTGGATTGCCGAGATCGACGGGCTCTTTGCGCTCGATGCGCAGCACCGTCGCACCGAGATCCGCGAGCAACATCGCGCACATCGGGCCGGGCCCGATACCCGCCAGCTCGATGATTTTCATGCCCTTCAGCGGACCCATGACGTTCCTCTTGGCGTTGCGCAAATCATTGCCGTCGCGCTCATGGTGTCTGGCCAGCAAACATGCCCGAGGCCTGCCGCGCAACGTCCGCCATCAGTTTGCGCAAGGCAGGCAGGTCGCGCTGGAAGCGGTCAACCGGCGCGCCGATCAACAACGCGGCGACTGCCCGGCCGTCAGTATCGAAGACCGGCGCTGCGAGCCCGGCCGCGCCCGGCACCGCCTCGCCTATGCTGATGGCGAGGCCGCTGCTGCGTATCTTCTTGATCTCCTTGCGCAGCTCCGTGCGATTGGTCACCGTGCGCTCGGTCATCGGCTTCAACTGCACCGTACGCAGATAGCTTTCCCGCCAGTCTTCATCAGCGTAGGCAAGCAGCAGGCGTCCCGCGGCGGAACAATAAAGGGGCCGCGGCGCGCCCACCGGCGCCATATAGCGTATGGCCCGCGGGCTGTCTATGCCCTCCACATAGGTCACGCACCGCGCCGACTTGTCGATCACGGCGAGATACACCGACTCCTGGCTGCGGTCGACGAGTTGCTGCATGAACGGGCGTATGAGCTTCGGAAAACTGCGCGTGGAAAGAATGTCCGCCGCCAGCCGGAATATGGACGGTCCGAGGCGATAGATGCCGCCCTCATGGGTGAGGTGGCCTGTGGCGACCAGCGGCCGCAACAACATCAGCATGCTGCTCTTGGGCGAGTCGAGCTCCGCGCTCAACCGCGCCAGTGTCATGCCGTCGCCGGTGCGGGTAATCGCGCCGAAGAGCCCGAGCACGCGGGTCAACGAGCGCGGTGAGTTTTCTTGCTGTGCCATACGGATCCTGTCTTCACGTAGCCGGCCCCGCATTGACAGCGCGGGAGCAGACGTTCATTATATCGAACACCGTTCAAGAAAAGCGAGTGGGGAAACGCACTCGCTGCCGTATGACTTACAGCCTAACTGATGATCATCGTCAAATTCAGGACCTGGTAAGGCGCGTGGCGCGGGAGAAAGTCGCCCACCGCGCCGATGACATCGACCGCACCGCAGAGTATCCCGAGGACATGTACGCGCTGCTGCGCGAACTCGGGTTGTTCACGGTGCCGTTTCCACAACAATATGGCGGCACCGGGAGCATGTTGTCGGCCTGCATCGCGGTTGAAGAGCTTGGCCGCGTCTGCTACAACACCGCCTACCTCCTCGTCGTGCAGTGGATTCCGTTCGGCGCCCTGCTCGCCGGCGGCACTCCCGAGCAGCGCGAGCGCTATCTGCCCGGCCTTGCCTCCGGACAATTGCGCGCGGCATTTTCCACCACCGAACCGCAGAGCGGGTCCGACGTGCAGGGTATCCGCACGAAGGCGACACCGGTCGCGGGCGGTTATCGTCTCGACGGCGCGAAGATCTGGTGCACGAATTCTCACGTCGCCGATTTTATTCTCGTCGCGGCGAAGACCGCAGGCAGCGACGGCAAAGCGGAGATCAGCCTGTTCATCGTCGACAAAGGCATGCGCGGTTTCGAGGTCGGGCGCAAGGAAGACAAGATGGGCGCACGCGGCATTCCGTCGTGCCCGCTGTTCTTCGACGATGTGTTCATCCCCGAGCACAACCGCCTCGGCAGCGCCGGCAACCAGGGCTTCAAAGTGGTGATGGAAGCGTTCAATCAGTCGCGCCCAATCATCGCCGCCCGTGGCGTCGGCCTCGCGCAGGGGGCGCTCGATCACGCCACCGAGTTCATTCAGAACCGCGCCGCGTTCGGACAGAAAGTCAGCGATTTTCAAGGCGTGCGCTGGATGATCGCCGATATGGCGATGCAGACCGAGGCCGCGCGCCAACTGGTCTACCGCGCGGCATCGCTCGTCGATGCCGGTGTAGCGGGCCGCGAACTCGCCCCGATCGCGGCCATGGCCAAGTGTTTCGCGACCGACGTTGCGATGCGGGTGGCGACCGACGCCGTGCAACTCTTCGGCGCCGCCGGCATCTCGGCCGAGTACCCGATCAACCGCTATTTCCGGGACGCCAAGGTGCTGCAGATCATCGAAGGCACCAATCAGATCCAGCGCAATATCATCGCCGGCAGCGTGCTCGGCAAGCCGCCGCGCCGCTAGCCATCGCCACCAAAGGAGTCAGCATGGAAACAGTAGGCATCGGATTTCACTTCGAGGACGTGCCGGTCGGGCGTCAGTTCCGCACCATCGGCCGCACAGTCACCGAGGCGGACATCGTGAATTTCGTGAATTGCACGGGCATGGTGGAAGTCCTGTTCACCAACATCGAGTTTCTCAAAAGCGAATCGGACATCAAGGGCAGGCTCGCGCCCGCCGCCCTCGTCTATACGTTTGCCGAGGGGCTGCTGGTGCAGGCAACCATGCAGCACACGGGCTATGCATTCCTGAACATGCAGCTCGACGTCAAAAGCCCGGTATTCGCGGGCGATACGATACACGTCGAGTGCGAGGTGACCGAAGCGCGGCTGAGCCAGAGCAAGCCGGGACGCGGGCTCGTGCGCACCAGCAACCGCGTCGTGAAACAGGATGGCACCGTGGCACTCGTGTATACGCCGCTGCGGATGTTGAAGTGCAAACAGAAACCGGCGTGACTGCGCCGCTCGACGGGCCCGCCGCAACCGGGCCGCTGGCGGGCATACGGGTCATCGATCTCACGATCAACATACTGGGTCCGCTGGCGGCCCAGATTCTCGGCGACATGGGCGCCGACGTGATAAAAATCGAGGCGCCGGAAGGCGACCCGATGCGCTACTCGGGCTTGTCGAAGCACGCGGGCATGGCGTCGCTGTTCATGAATACCAACCGCAACAAGCGCAGCGTCGTGCTCGACCTGAAACGCGCGGCCCCGCTCGAAGCGCTCCTGCGCCTGGCTGAGACCGCAGACGTGTTCATGCACAGCATGCGGCCGCAAACTGCCGAGCGCCTCGGCGTGTCATATGCGGCATTGCGCGCACGCCACCCGCGCATCATCTACGCTTGCGGGCCGGGTTACCGCAGCGACGGTCCGCAGCGCGACCGCCCTGCGTTCGACGATGTCATCCAGGGCGAAAGTGGTCTGGCCGCAATGGTCGGGCGCAGCGCTGGCGAGCCGCGCTATACGCCAATGATCATTGCCGACAAGCTGTGCGGCAACGTACTCGCCTCGGCGATCGGCATGGCGCTCTTCAGCCGTGAGCGCACCGGCCACGGCCAGGAAGTGAGCGTGCCCATGCTGGAGACCATGCTCTCGTTCAATCTGGTCGAGCACCTGTGGACCAATTTTTTTGAAAGCGGCCGCGACGACCTCGGCTATGCGCGTATTTTCTCGCCGCACCGCAAGCCCTACGCCACGCGCGATGGGCACATTTGCATGCTCGCTGTCAGTGACAATCAGTGGCGCCGGCTGTTCGGCGTGATCGGCAGGCCGGAGCTCGGCGCCGACGCGCGTTTCGCGGAAATCAAGGCGCGCACGAGCAACATCAGCGAACTCTACGGCATACTCGCCGCGGAAATAAAGCGCAAGACGACCGCCGAATGGCAGGCGTTGCTCGACGCGGCGGATCTGCCGAATGGCGCCGTCAACGACTTCAGCGGCATGGCGGAAAATCCCTACCTTGATACGACGGGCTTTTTTCGTCACTACGAACATCCCTCCGAAGGCGCGATGGTGACCACCGCAATCCCCGTGCAGTTCGGGTCCACGCCGGGGAGCCTGCGTCTGCCGCCGCCGCGCCTCGGCGAGCATACGGAAGCCGTCTTGCGCGATATCGGTTACGCGGACGCCGGCATTCACGAAGTCATCAGCGCCGTCGCCACCAACTGATGCCTGCGCCCGCCGCAGACGCACTGCCAGCGTACCCGACGCTGCTGTCGCCTGTCCGTCTCGGTCCTTTGCACCTGCGCAACCGGCTCGTCATGGGCTCCATGCATACCCGACTGCCGTTTGGCGAAGGCAATCCGGCGCGGCTGGCGGCTTTTTACGCGGAGCGCGCGCGCGGTGGTGTGGCGATGATCATCACCGGCGGCGTCGCACCGAACGCGGCGGGCCGCATGGAAGACGGCGCGGCTGTGCTCGATAGCGAAGACGCGCTCGCCGAGCACCGGCAGATCGTCGCGGCGGTGCATGACGCGGATGCGGCGATTGTCATGCAGATCCTGCATGCAGGACGCTATGCCAAGCATGCGGAAGCGGTCGGCCCCTCGAATATCAGCGCACCGATCAACCCGGTAAAACCCCGGCGCCTGAGCGGCGACGAGATCGAGAACACGATAAACGATTACGCCAAGTGCGCTGCGCTGGCCCAGGCGGCCGGCTATGACGGCGTCGACGTCATGGGTTCCGAAGGCTATCTGATCAACGAGTTCACAGCGAGGCGCACCAATGACCGCAGCGATGCATGGGGCGGGTCGGCCGCCAACCGCATGCGCCTGCCCGTGCAAATCATCAGACGCATGCGCGCGCGGGTCGGCGCCGCATTCGCCATCCTGTATCGCATTTCGGCGCTCGACCTGGTCGAGGACGGCGCGACTGTCGACGAAACACTCGCGCTTGCGCGCGCATTGCAGGATGCCGGCGCCGATGCACTCAGCACGGGCATAGGCTGGCACGAGTCCCGTGTGCCGACGATCGCGTACATGGTGCCGCGCGGCGCATGGCGATTTGCCGCGGCACGCCTGAAGCGCGCCGTAGCCATACCGGTAGTCGCATCCAATCGCATCAATACACCCGCACTGGCGGAAGAGATCCTGCGCGCGGGCGATGCCGACCTGATCGCACTGGCGCGGCCGCTGCTGGCAGATCCCGCGTTCGTCGTCAAAGCACAAACGGGACGTGCGTCGGAAATCACGCCCTGCATCGCATGCAACCAGGCGTGTCTCGACCATATATTCAGCGATCGCGCCGCCACCTGCCTCGTCAACCCGCGCGCGGGCCGCGAACTCGACTACATTTCAACGGCGGCCATCAAGGTGCAGCGCATCGCGGTTGCGGGCGCGGGTGCTGCGGGCATCGTGTTCACACTCACCGCCGCCGCACGCGGTCATCACGTCACGCTTTTCGACGCCGCGCCGCAGGTGGGCGGCCAACTTGAGATCGCGCGGCGCATACCCGGTAAACAGGAGTTTGCCGCGCTGCTCGCCCATTACCGGGACGAGCTCGCGCGCCTGCATGTGGACGTCAGGCTCAGTACCGCATTGACCGCGGAGATGGTGCGCTCAGGTCATTACGACCGCGTGGTGGTGGCGACCGGCGTAGTGCCGCGCAAGCCCCGCATCGACGGCATCGATCACCGCAAAGTCGCGTGGTATCCCGACGTACTGAATGGCGCGGTCGAAGTGGGCCGCCGTGTCGCCATCATCGGCGCCGGGGCGATAGCTTTTGATACTGCCGAATTTCTCACCGCAGAGCCCGGGCATGGCACGGCTGAAGAATTCCATGCGGCATGGGGCGTGGAGACTAGCGGCGGAACCGCCGGATCGCTCACCGGCGTTCCCCCACTGCCCTCGCGTCGGGAAGTGCACATACTGCAGCGCAGTGCGGGGCGGCCAGCCGCCCGCCTCGGCATTTCGACGGGTTGGATCGTACGCACCACGCTCAAGCGGCGCAGCGTCGCCATCACGACGGGCTGCACATATCGGCGCATCGACGACGCTGGTCTGCACTACGCGAGCGGTGGGGAGAACAGGTTGCTGGAGGTCGACAACGTCGTCATTTGCGCCGGCCAGGAATCCGTCAGTGCGCTCGCCGCCGCACTGCAATCGACTGGCGTGGCAGTCGACGTCATCGGCGGCGCGCGCAATGCAGTGGAACTCGACGCACAGCGCGCAATCGATGACGGCTACCGCCTGGGGCTCGCGTGCTGATCGGCAACGCGATGCGGCCCGGCGATGGCCGCTTACTTCATCATCTTGCGAAACTCGGGTTTGCGCTTCTCCATGAAAGCCCGACTGCCTTCCTTGGATTCTTCGGTATCGTAATACAGGTTCAACGCCTGGAAACCGAGCGCGCCTATGCCGCGTATCGATTCGGTGGCCGCATTGAAAGAGGCTTTCGCAATGGCGATCGCGGTCGGGCTTTTCTCGAGAATCTCGGCGCACCACTTGGCGATCTCTTGGTCGAGCTGTTCGTGCGGCACGACGGCGTTGCACAATCCCATCTGCAGCGCCTGCTCGGCCGTATAGCGCCTGCACAGGTACCAGATCTCGCGCGCTTTCTTCTCGCCGACGATGCCGGCGAGGTAGGCCGTGCCCCAGCCGGGATCGACCGATCCGACCTTGGGCCCGACCTGTCCGAAGATCGCTTTTTCGGAGGCGATAGTCAGATCGCACAACGTAGCGAGCACGTTGCCGCCGCCAATCGCATAACCCTGCACCCGTGCAATGACGGGCTTGGGCACTTCCCGCATCACACCATGCAACTGCTCGACCGGCATGCCGATGGTGCCGCGGCCCACGTATGCGCCGTCAGACGCCGACTGGTCGCCGCCCGTGCAGAACGCGCGCTCACCCGCGCCGCCAAGAACGATCACGCCGATGCTCTTGTCCCAGCCTGCATCGGAAAAAGCGTCGATCAGCTCTTCGGTGGTCTGCCCGCGAAATGCATTCATCACTTTTTCACGGTTGATCGTGATGCGCGCGACACCGTCTTTCTTGTCCAGCAATATGTCCTGGTATGTCATTTTCTTCTCCCGTTAACCGTGCATGGTAAGACCGCCGGAGACGCTGACGGTCTGACCGGTGATGAAAGCGGCATCGTCGCTCGCCAGAAATGCGACGATGCCGGGATAGTCGGCCGGCTGACCGAGGCGGCGCATGGGAATCGCGCGCGTCAAACCTTCGATCAGCTTGTTGCCCGCCTCGCCTTCCTCGGCGAACGAGCGCAGCAGCGGCGTATCGGTAGGACCTGGACACACCGCATTGAGCTGGATGTTATTGCGTGCGAGTTCCCGTGCGAGCGTCTTGGTGAACGCGATCACGCCACCCTTGCACGCGGAGTACACGGATTCGCCCGACGAACCCACGCGTCCCGCATCGGACGCTATGCTCACCACGCGGCCGCGCTTGCGCTGCACCATGCCGGGCAGCACGGCGTAATGCATGTTGAGAGGCCCGTACAGGTTGATGTCGATGAGCTTTTTCCACAACTCGGGCGTGGAAGACAGAAACGGCGCGGCCTTGTCCCAGCCGGCGTTATTGACGAGGATCTCCACGCCCCCGGCCTGCTTTTCGAACTCAGCCACGCACCTCGTGACCGCGCTGAGATCGGTGATGTCCACGATATGCGCATGCGCCCGGCCCTTCGCCGCGCCGATCGCCTCCGCCGTGGCTTGCGCACCCGCCGCATTGATATCAAAAATACCGACCACACAGCCTTCAGCAGCGAGACGCTCGGCGATTGCCCTGCCGATGCCGCTGCCGCTGCCGGTTACGATTGCGGCTTTGCCGCTCAGACCTTTCATGGGTGTCCTCCGGAAATTGAATTGTTGATGCAGGCGACCGGCACACCATGGCTGCTGCATGGGCTTGCCAGGAGGTTTTTATTTTAGCAAATCTCCCAACGCAACAGCGATGCAATTTGCGCAGTGCGTTTGCCGCGCGTTGCAGTACCGACTATTAACCAACGGAGTTCAAGTCCATGCGCGCCCTTTTATGCAAGGCATACGGAATGCCCGCCGATCTCGCTCTCGAGAATGTTGCG
The DNA here is from genome assembly GCA_947474275.1 of Betaproteobacteria bacterium. Taxonomy (GTDB): domain Bacteria; phylum Pseudomonadota; class Gammaproteobacteria; order Burkholderiales; family SG8-41; genus PALSA-1004. Next base: position 13,072 of record CANJHY010000018.1, on the reverse strand, counting down.
TCGCCCAAACCCGCCGCCGGCGAAGTACTGGTGACCGTCAAAGCCGCGGGCGTTAATTTTCCAGACGTGCTGATGATTCAGGACAAGTACCAGCACCGGCAAACCCTGCCGTTCTCTCCCGGCTACGAGATCGCTGGAGTCGTCAAGCAACTGGGGCCCGGCGTCACGGGAATAGAACCCGGCGACGCGGGCGTCGCGATGCTCAGGTCCGGCGGCTTCGCGGATGAAGCGCTGGTGCCAGCCGATCGCTTCTGGCAGATACCAGCCGACGTCGATTTCGTCGATGCCGCGGCGTTTCCGCTTGCCTACGGCACGAGCTATCACGCACTCAAAGATCGCGGACAACTGCGACCCGGTGAGACCTTGCTCGTATTGGGCGCTGCCGGCGGCGTCGGGCTCGCGGCCGTGCAACTCGGCAAGCTGATGGGCGCGCGCGTGATCGCGTGCGCCTCGACCGCCGAAAAACTCGCTCTGTGCAAACGCGAAGGCGCGGATGCGCTGATCAACTATCGCGCAGAAAATCTGCGTGAAGCAGTCAAACAAATAACACAGGGACGCGGCGTCGACGTTATCCTGGATCCGGTCGGCGGCGCATACGCGGAGCCGGCGGTACGCTCGATGGCGTGGTACGGACGCTACCTGGTGGTTGGCTTTACCAGCGGCGAAATCTCGCGGCTGCCGATGAATCTGCCGTTGCTGAAAGGCTGCGCGCTGGTCGGCGTGGCGTGGGATACCTATTCAAGACGCGACCCGGCCGGGGGCCGTAAAAACATTGCCGAACTGATCGCATGGATACGCAGCAAACAATTGAAGCCCGCGGTTACGGCCCGCTATTCTCTCGAGCAGGCGCGCCAGGCGCTCGATGACGTCATGCAGCGCAAAGTACAGGGCAAGGCCGTGATCGTGATGTAGCGCGAACTAGCACGGTTCGCGTTCTGGCTCAAACGTAACCGTTATCTATCGCTGACCAGAATGGAATCATGGTGCCCGGAGCCGGACTCGAACCGGCACAGCCGTTTCCAGCCGAGGGATTTTAAGTCCCTTGTGTCTACCAGTTTCACCATCCGGGCAAATCATGGAGGCGCGGGGCGGAGTCGAACCGCCCTGGAAGGATTTGCAGTCCTCTGCATAACCGCTTTGCTACCGCGCCGGAGACCGAAGCCAAAACTAAAACGGGAAAACGAAGTCTCGATTCAGGCATGTTGCCGTATTGCGCCCGAGTCGAATGCTACTTCGCTTTCCCGGAATCTGGAGCGGGAAAGGAGGCTCGAACTCCCGACCTCAACCTTGGCAAGGTTGCGCTCTACCAACTGAGCTATTCCCGCGAAACTGGAGCAGCATTATATTTTGACTAGCCGCAATGGTCAAGAAATCCTATGTTTCAAAGGCGTTTATTGATTTGCGGCAGAGCCATTTTGAGGTAATAGGCCATCGAAACGAGGGTCAGCAGCACGGCAATCCAGATCAAGGCTATGCCCAGCCAGTGCGGATCGAAATAGCCGATCGGATCGTCATAAAGAAGCAGCGGAATCGCGACCATTTGCGAGACGGTCTTGATTTTCCCGATGTACGATACTGCAACGCTCTTCGACGCCCCAATCTGCGCCATCCATTCGCGCAGCGCCGAAATCGTGATCTCGCGGCCGATGATGATCAAGGTGAGGATGGCGCCCAGATCTCCCAGCCGCCCGAGCTGCAGCAATATGATCAACGCCGCCGCCACCATCAGCTTGTCGGCGACCGGGTCGAGAAAAGCACCGAACGCGGACATTTGATTGAGCTTGCGGGCAAGCCACCCGTCGACCCAGTCGGTGATCGCCGCCAGCGTGAAAATAACGGTGGCGACCAGATTCTGGTTGGGCAGCGAAACCCAGCTTTTCTCGAAATAGAAAATGCCGACAAAAAGCGGGATCAGCAGGATCCGCAGCCACGTCAGCAGGTTGGGTATATTGAAGGGCATGTCAATGCAGTTGGTCGTGCATTTCAGTGCAACTGGTCATAAATACGCGCCGCGAGTTCCCGACTGATGCCTTCGACCTGCGCGAGTTCATCCACGCTGGCCGACATCAGCCCTTTCAGTCCGCCAAAGCGCGCGAGCAGGCTTTGCCGCCGCTTGGCACCGACGCCGGCGATGCTCTCCAGCGTCGACGTGTTGCGTGTTTTGCCGCGCCGTGCGCGGTGTCCCTGGATCGCGAAGCGGTGCGCTTCGTCGCGTATCTGCTGAATCAAGTGCAGCGCCGGATGTTCACCCGGCAATTGTAGCGGGTTTGCGCGGCCGGGAATGATCAATTGCTCCAGCCCCGGTTTGCGCTCCTCGCCCTTGGCGACGCCGATGAGTTGCACATCGGACAATCCAAGTTCGGCAAATACCTCACATGCCACGCCCAATTGCCCCTTGCCGCCGTCGATCAGCACCAGGTCCGGCACCTTGCCTTCGCCGGCAACCACGCGCCTATAGCGCCGGCTCAGCACGTCGCGCATCGCGGCATAGTCATCACCGGGCTCGATACCGCTGATATTGAAGCGGCGATATTCCGATTTCTGCATCGCCGCCTGGTCGTAGACCACGCACGACGCTACCGTGGCCTCGCCCATCGTGTGACTGACGTCGAAGCATTCGATGCGGCGGATCGCCTCGGTCGCGCCCAACGCCTGCTGCAAGGCAAGCAGGCGTGCTTCCTGGCTGGCGTGCAGGCTGAGTTGCTGCTGGGCGCCCAGCTGCGCGTTTTTCAGCGCCATGTCGAGCCACACTCGCCGCTCACCTGCCGGATTCACGACAAGCTGCACCTTGTGGCTGGATTGCTCGCTCAGGAACTGCGCAAGCGACTCTCCGGTGATCTCGCTGCCAATGACAATCAGCGGCGGCGCCCCGCCGCTCGCGTAATGCTGGCTGATGAACGCTTCGGCGATCTGCGGCAATTCGTGCCCACCCGCATTGCGCGGAAAGAAGTTCTTGTCGCCCAGATGGTGGCCGCCGCGGATCATCACAAGATTAACGCAGACGATTTCGCCTTCCGCCGCACACGCGATGATATCGGCGTCGCGCGCAACATTGCTGCTGACGAACTGCTTTTCGCGCACTCGCCGCAAGGCGCCGACCTGGTCGCGGAAAATGGCCGCCTGTTCGTAGTTCTGGTTTTCGGCAGCAGTGTCCATGCGCGCGATCAGGCGCTCGACCGCTTCATCGTCCTTGCCGCGCAGGAATAGCTCTGCGCTCTTCACGTCATCTGCGTAGTCCGCAGCGTTGATGCGTGCCACGCAAGGCGCCGTACAGCGCCGGATCTGGTGCAGCAGGCAGGGGCGCGAACGGTTCTCGTACACGCTGTCGACGCAAGTGCGCAGGCGGAACACTTTTTGCAGCAGCTGCATGCTTTCACGCACGGCGCCGGCGTTCGGAAACGGGCCGAAATAGCGGTCGCGCGGATCGAGACTGCCGCGGTGAAACGCGAGCCGCGGAAATTCATGCCGCGTGAGCGCCAGATAGGGATATGACTTGTCGTCCCTGAACAGTATGTTGTAGCGCGGATTAAGCGACTTGATCAGATTGTTCTCGAGGATCAGCGCTTCGGCCTCAGACCGCGTCACCGTGGTCTCGAGCGCATGCACCTGGCCCAGCATCAGGCGGATGCGCGGCGACAAACCCGATTGTTTCTGAAAGTAGGACGAGACCCGCTTCTTGAGATCGCCTGCTTTGCCGACGTAAAGCGCATCGCCGGTCGCGCCCAGCATGCGGTAAACACCCGGCAAATGCGGCAGATTGACTATGACTTCGCTGGGATCAAACACGCTCATCGCGATTGCAGATGTTTTGAGATGTCGGCGAATACGGCTTCGAACATGGCGGGAGTGAGGCGGCGCGTGTTCGTATTGTAGCGGCTGCAGTGGTAGCTATCGTAGAGTGCGAACCCGTTCGGCAGCGCATGACGCGCGCCGTGGCGGAACGGAAACAACGCTTTCCTGACATCGAGCGCCATCAGCACTGCCTGGTGCGCGACGGTCCCCAGCGCCAGTATTGTGCTGCCCCGCCCCATCGCCGCGAGTTCTGATTGCAGATATCCGTTGCATTGCCTCACTTCGGCGGGCTCCGGCTTGTTCTGCGGCGGCAGGCATTTCACCGCGTTGGTAATACGGCAGCCGCGCAATTGCAGGCCATCATCCGCGCTGACCGATTGTGCGGCGCTGGCGAGGCCGAATTTGTGCAGGGTCGCATACAGCAGGATACCGGCGTAATCGCCGGTAAACGGCCGGCCGCTGCGATTGGCGCCGTGCATGCCGGGTGCTAGCCCGACAATCAACAAGCGCGGCTTGGCATCGCCAAACGGCGCCACGGGCCGTGCGTGGTAATCAGGATAGTCACGCCTGACCTGGTCGAGAAACCCGGCGAGCCGCGGACAGTCGCGGCATTTCAGCGAAAACTTCATGGCCCGGCGGCTGCCGCTGGCGGCTAACGGTACAGCGGAAGGTCACCGCTGTTGACGCCGATGGCACGCACCGTGGCGACCGCATCGAGATAATAGCGGTCGTGCTGCAGTTGGGCGACAGACTCCGGGCCGCCGCGGCCGTGGATGCGCGCGAGCCGCGCCAACGCCATCGCCGGCATCGTATAGTCGAATTTATCGAGCAATTGATCGGCGGACTTCGGATCGTTGCATACCAGCACCATGTCGCAGCCGGCGCGCACCGCGGCATAGGCGCGCTCTACCACGTCGCCCGCCGTACTCGCCCCTGCCATCGACAAATCGTCGCTGAATATCATGCCGTTAAAGCCCATCTGGCGGCGCAGTATCTGTTTCAGCCAGATCGCGGAAAAGCCGGCCGGGTGCTCATCGACGGCAGGATAAACCACGTGCGCGGGCATGATGCCGCCGAGCCCGCTTTCGATCAGGCGGCGAAAGGGTTTCAGGTCGGCCGCTTCGAGTTCTTCCAGCGGCCGCTCGTCAACAGGTATTTCATGATGCGAGTCGGCTTTGACATGACCATGTCCCGGGAAATGCTTGCCCACCGCCGACATGCCGCCGTGCTGCAGGCCGCGCATCAGGCCGAGTGCGAGGTTGCCTATCGCCAGCGGATTATTGTGGAATGCGCGGTCGCCGATCACGCTGCTGTTGCCGTGATCGACGTCGAGCACGGGTGTGAAACTCAGATCGACGCCGTGCGCGCGCAATTCGGCCGCGAGTACATAACCGACCGCTTCCGCCAGCATACGCGCATGTTTGGCATCAAGGTCCCACGCGACGCCCAGTTCGCGCATGGCCGGCAACACGGTAAAGCCGTCGCGAAAACGCTGCACGCGCCCGCCTTCGTGATCGACTGCAATCAACAACTGCGGCTGGCGCACCGCATGAATCTCACGCGTCAATGCTATCAGTTGTTCAGGCGACGCATAGTTGCGCGCAAAAAGTATGACTCCACCAACCAAAGGGTGCGCGAGACGCTGCCGGTCTTCGGCGGTCAGTTCGGTAGCGGCCACGTCGAGCATGACCGGGCCGTGGGACAGCTGCAGCGGCGAGTTCATTGTTTTTCCAGCACGACACATGCGCAAGCCAGGCTTTTCTCGTCGCTGATGGTGACAAAGTGGCCGACGATGCCTTCGGCGGCGACCAGCGCGGCGAGCTTGGGATGAAATTCGAACTCGGGTTTGCCGCGCCGGTCCGGCACGACGCTGATGCATTGCAGGGTCACAGGAAAGCGGAACCCGGTGCCCATCGCCTTCGAGAAAGCTTCCTTGGCGGCAAAGCGGTTGGCCAGAAAAAATACCCGGTTGATGGTTTTGGCGTAACCCGGCCATTCGCGCTCGGTCAAGACGCGGCGCGCGAACCGCTCACCGTACTTTTCGAGCAACCGCTTGACGCGATGCGGCTCCACCACGTCTACGCCTATACCGTAAATCAAGAGCGGCCAGCCCTGGCGATTGCGGCCAGATAACCACGCACCGTGGGGGCGAGCCCCGCCTCTATCGCATCGGCGACCAGCGCGTGACCGATCGACACTTCCAGCACCTGCGGCACTGCGGACAGAAAAAGCGGCAGGTTCTGCTGATTCAGATCATGCCCTGCGTTGACACCGAGGCCGGTGCGTTGCGCTGCCTGCGCGGTATCGGCATAACTCTTTAGCACCGCCTGCTCATCCGCGCGGCCGAATGCCTGCGCGTACGGTTCGGTATATAGCTCGATGCGGTCTGCCCCGAGTTCGCGCACCGCGACCATCGCATCCGGCAGCGGATCCATAAACAGGCTGACGCGCACCCCCAGCGCCTTGAGTTCGGCGATCAGGGGTTTGAGCCGGGCGCCATCGCGTTTGATGTCCCAGCCGTGGTCGGAAGTAAACGCAGCGGGATCATCCGGCACCAGCGTGCATTGCTGCGGCATCGCTTCGCGCGCGATATCGATCAGCCCTTCGAACGGATTTCCTTCGATATTGAATTCGGCGCCCGGACGTTTCTTGAGCAATGCCGACAACTCGCGCACGTCGTCGATGCGGATATGGCGGCTGTCGGGACGCGGATGCACGGTAATGCCATGCGCGCCGGCGTCCAGGGAGATCGTCGCCGCGCGTGTGACGCTCGGAATGCCGAGCGAGCGCGAGTTGCGCAGCAATGCGATCTTGTTGAGATTGACGCTCAGGCGCGTCATAGCTGTTGCATATCCTTCAATAACTGCCGGGTATTCAGCGTCTGGTTGCCAAGGCAGTGATTAATCAGCATGCGCATCAATGCTTTGCTCTGCTGCTGGGTAACCGGACTCGAATACTCATCGCGCGCCATGTCGAGCAGGGTTTGTCCCGCCAATTCTAACCGTTTTCCATCGCCGCCGCCCCCGCCGCCTTCACGCTCGGCGAACACGGGCCCGCGTTCGAGCAGGTAATGATAATTGCAGTCCGCGCGTATCGCCTCGCCGCTCATAACGTCTCGGTCGAGCGTCAGTGCGTATCCCGCCTCTTTCAGAAACTGCTGCTCGAAGCTGCGCAGCGTCACCGCGTGATCGCCGCCGTTGCTCAGGGTGCTGAGCGTTGCGTGGTAAGTCTCGTAGAGGGCCTCGTGCGCATCGTCGCGCGCCAGCAGCTTCAGCATCAGTTCGTTCAGATAGAAACCGCACAACAGTCCGCGGCCCGTCAGCTGCGGCAGCCCGCCCTGCCATTCGGCCTTGTGCAGCGTGCGCAACTCGGCCTTGCCGCCCCAGCTGAGCAACAACGGCTGAAACGCCAGCAGCACGCCGCGCAGCACTGAACGCGGCCGCCGCGCGCCGCGCGCGACCAGCGCCACGCGGCCGTAATTGCGCGTGAACGCCTCGATGATCAGACTGGTTTCGCGATACGGGTAGCTATGCAGCACGAAAGCGGGTTCTCCGTCATGGCGCGCCCTGCCTGCATCAGCCATAACCGAGCTGCTTCATGACCTGTTGATTTTCCGCCCAACCGCGTTTGACCTTGACCCACAGTTCGAGATGAACCTTGCCGCCGAACAGTTTTTCCATGTCGAGGCGGGCCTTGGTGCCGATCGCCTTCAGTTGGGCGCCCTTGGTGCCGACCACGATGCCTTTGTGCGAGTCCTTGTCGACAAGGATGGAGGCATGGATGCGCCGCATCGTGCCTTCCATGGCAAATTTGTCGATGATGACGGCACTCGCGTAGGGCAATTCGTCGCCAAGCAGGCGGAACAGTTTTTCGCGGATCAGTTCGGCCGCGAGAAAACGCTCGCTTGATTCGGTGACCTCGTCCGCGCCATACAGCGCCGGCTGCACCGGCAGATAGCGGCTGATGGTCGTCGCGAGTTCGTCGACGCCGTGCCCCTTGGACGCGGAGACCGGAACGATTTCGGCAAACTCATGCGCGCCGGACACTTCGGTGATGAAAGGCAGCAGGAGACCGCGATCGGCGAGCCGGTCGGTTTTATTGATGACCAGAAGCGTTTTGCGTTCTTTCGGCAGCAACGGTAGCAGCGCGCGGTCTTCCGCGCTGAAGTGCCCGGCCTCGACCACCAGCAATATCACGTCAACATCGGCCAGTGCCTGCGTCACCGTGCGGTTCATCTGGCGGTTCAGCGCGCTGGTATGGCGCGTCTGGAATCCCGGCGTATCGACGAACATCAGCTGCGCATCGTCACGCGTCAGTATGCCGGTGATGCGCTGCCGCGTGGTCTGCGGCTTGCGCGAGGTGATGCTCAGTTTCTGGCCGACCAGGCGGTTCAGCAGCGTCGACTTGCCGACGTTGGGTCGACCCACGATCGCCACATAGCCGGCACGAAAATCTTTTGCGGTATCGTTCATTGAAGTCCGTGAGTTTACGTTCGGCTGCCGAGATCGTACGCGCGGCGCGCGGCGACCTGCTCGGCACTGCGGCGGCTGCTGCCCTCGCCCTGGGTGCGGATATTCAACTCGGGGATCGCGCACTCGACGCGAAAACTCTGCTCGTGCGCCTCGCCCCCCGTAGCTATCACGGAATACTGCGGCAGCGCCATACGGCGTGCCTGCAGGAATTCCTGCAACTGCGTTTTGGCGTCCTTGCCTACGTTCTGCGGATCGGCGGTTTTGAGCGCCTGCTCGAACAGCCGCGCCACCAGCGCGCGCGCCGCATCGAATCCACCGTCGAGAAATGCCGCACCGATCAAAGCCTCGAGCGAGTCAGCAAGTATCGAAGGGCGCTGCGCCCCGCCGCTTTTCACCTCGCCTTCGCCCAGCAGCAAATGGCCGCCGAGGTCGATCCGCTGCGCGGTTTCGAACAGGCTTTGCTGGTTGACGAGGCTCGCGCGCAGGCGCGAAAGCTCGCCTTCCGGCAGCTGCGGGAAGCGCTCGAACAGCAATGCTGCGACGACGCAGTTCAATACGCCATCGCCGAGGAATTCCAGCCGTTCGTTATGCGTGGCGCCGAAGCTGCGGTGAGTCAGTGCCTGCCGCAGCAAATCGGGATTGCCGAATGAGTAACCCGTGGTTTCGGCGAGGTTGCGACGAAGCATGCTTTGCCGGTCAATTACCCGTGCCGCTCCGGCTACGGACCCGACGACGAACTCGGCGCGAAATCGATCAACAGGCTGAAGTTCTTGAACAGCGGCACCTTGACCTGATAGCTCGCGCTGAGCGTGACATTGTTGCCGTCCTTCGTGATTTCAACGTCGTCGCCGCCGATCGCAGTAATGCCTTCGATATTGGCGTAAGCCGCCCACGAGGTGGTGAAGTCACGTCGCGTCCCGTTCCTGATCTCGGGTTTGACTGCCAGTGTACGGAATATCTTTTGCAGGGCCATGTATTCGCTATACGGCTTGAACAGCTTGAAACCGAGCAACGCGATCAAAATCAGCACGACACTAACCATGAGCAAGCCGCTCAAACTCACACCCAGTTGCTTTTTCATGACGCCCCCAGTCATTTTATCGATTGCCCGATGCGTTTGAATTCATCGAAATTCCACCAGATCAAAAACGCCTTGCCGACGATATTCTGTTCCGGCACGAAGCCCCAGTAGCGGCTGTCGCTGCTGCTGTCGCGGTTGTCGCCCATCATGAAAAAATGCCCAGGCGGCACCGTGCACGTAAATCCCGCTTCATTGTAGGCACAATTCTCGTGAAAAGGGAATCGCCTGACGTCGGAGATGCGCAGCGTCGGGATTTCCGGGTTGAGCAGGATCCCGTGCGGCTGCCCGGGCGCGAGCAATTCCTTCAGCCGCTGGGTCGACACGAAGCTGAGACCGCTTTCCAAGTAGTTGTACTGGCCGTCCGCTTCGACCTTGATTTCCTGGCCATTGATCGACAGGCGCTTGTTCTGGTAAGTGACCTTGTCGCCAGGCACGCCGACCACGCGTTTGATGTAGTCAAGCGAAGGATTTTCCGGATAACGGAACACCATGACGTCGCTGCGCTGCGGGGTATTGAGGTCGAGAACCTTCTTGTTGATGACCGGCAGGCGTATCCCGTAAGTGAACTTGTTGACCAGTATGAAATCGCCGATCAGGAGCGTGGGCAGCATCGAACCGGACGGAATCTTGAACGGTTCGACCAGAAACGAGCGCAGCAGAAACACGATCAGGATGACCGGAAAGAAGCTTTTCGGGTATTCGATCCACCACGGTTCGACGGCATCGGCAGCGCGATTCTTGCGCAATACGTAATAGTCGAGCAGGCAGACCGCGCCCGTCAGCATCAGCAGCGAAAACATGATCAAAGCAAAATTCATTTAGAGCCCCGTCTACGAATGCTGCTTCAGGCAGGCAGCGGGCGACGCTTGCAGTTCCGGCATGCGCATCATTTGCTCTCCACCTGCAATATGGCCAGAAACGCTTCCTGTGGAATTTCCACGTTGCCGACCTGTTTCATGCGTTTTTTGCCGGCCTTCTGCTTCTCGAGCAGCTTCCTTTTACGCGAGATATCGCCGCCGTAACACTTGGCCAGCACGTTCTTGCGCAGCGCCTTGACGTTTTCCCGCGCGATTATATGCGCGCCTATCGCGGCCTGCACGGCGACGTCGAACATCTGGCGCGGAATCAGTTCGCGCATCTTCTGCGCCAGTTCGCGGCCGCGATACAGCGCATTGGCGCGGTGCACGATCAAAGACAGCGCATCGACGCGGTCGCCGTTGATCAGGATATCCAGCCTGACGAGGTCGCCGGCGCGGTATTCCTTGAAATCGTAATCGAGCGACGCGTAACCGCGGCTCGACGACTTCAGTTTGTCGAAAAAATCCATCACGACTTCGTTCAACGGCAATTCATAGGTCAACATCACCTGCCGTCCGAGATATTGCATATTGCGCTGCACGCCGCGCTTTTGTGTGCACAGCGTGATGATCGCGCCCACGTAATCCTGCGGCACCAGTATCGACGCCGTGATGATGGGCTCGCGTATCTCGTTCACTTTCGACAGGTCGGGCAGCTTCGAGGGGTTCTCGATTTCAATCAGCGTGCCGTCGTTCATATGCACCTGGTAGACCACCGTCGGCGCCGTGGTGATAAGTTCCATTCCGTATTCGCGCTCGAGCCGCTCCTGCACGATATCGAGATGCAGCAGGCCGAGAAATCCGCAGCGAAAACCGAAACCCAGCGCCTGCGATGATTCCGGTTCGTAGCGCAGCGATGCATCGTTCAGGTGCAGCTTTTCCAGCGCGTCGCGCAAGGCGTCGTACTGGTTTGAGTCGATCGGATACAGTCCGGCAAACACCTGCGGCTGGATTTCCTTGAACCCGGGCAATGCCTCGGTCGCCGGACGCTCGACGAGGGTGACCGTGTCGCCCACGCGCGCCGCCTTGAGTTCCTTGATGCCCGCGATGACGAAACCCACCTCGCCGGCGCCCAGGCTCTGTTTAGCGCGCGATTTCGGCGTGAATACGCCGACCTGCTCGCACAGATGCTGTGTCTTCGTCGACATCAGCAGGATGCGGTCTTTCGGGCGCAACTCGCCATCGACCACGCGCACCAGCATCACCACGCCGACGTAGTTGTCGAACCACGAATCGATAATCAATGCCTTCAGCGGCGCTGCCGGATCACCGCGCGGCGCCGGTATGCGCGCAATGACGGCTTCGAGTATGTCCTGTACGCCCAAGCCCGACTTGGCGCTCGCCAGCACGGCCTCCTGCGCGGGAATGCCGATGATGTCTTCGATTTCGGTGATTACGCGTGCCGGTTCTGCCGAAGGCAGATCGATCTTGTTGATCACCGGGACGACTTCCACGCCCTGCTCGGTGGCGGTATAGCAATTGGCGACAGTCTGCGCTTCGACGCCCTGCGACGCATCGACGACCAGCAGCGCGCCTTCGCATGCCGCCAGCGAGCGCGAGACTTCATAAGAAAAATCGACGTGCCCGGGCGTGTCGATCAGGTTGAGCAGATAAGTCTGACCGTCGAGCGCGCGATACTGCAGGGCCGCGGTCTGCGCCTTGATCGTGATGCCGCGCTCGCGCTCGAGATCCATCGAGTCGAGCACCTGCGCTTCCATCTCGCGGTCGGAAAGGCCGCCACAAAACTGGATGAAGCGGTCGGCGAGCGTCGACTTGCCGTGGTCGATGTGCGCGATGATGGAAAAGTTGCGGATCTGCTGCATGGGCTTTAAGCTTGTCTCACTCAACGTCATCAAGTATCATTGAATCACACAACATACTGTTTTATATTACTTTTATGTATCAATTCGTATCAGGCCGTATCACACCATCTCAGAACTTTGCGGGTAGGAATGCGGGTATGTCTGGATTGCCAATTAAAACCTACCCTCATTTTGCCGCCAGCCGCAACTACCGTGCGGCGTCCCATCATTCGTCACTTCCGAGTTCATAGGGATTATTAGCCATGCTCACCAACACCGAAGTAGCACAGGCCAAGAAAAATGCGAAGGCGTACAAGCTTACGGACGGCGCAGGATTATACCTTGAGGTGACCCCGTCCGGCGGCAAACTCTGGCGCTACCGGTTCAGATTGCACGGCAAGGAAAGCACTTTTTCGCTCGGCGAGTACCCTCGCATTAGTCTGTCGGAAGCACGGAAAACTCGCGAGGAAGCGCGGGAACTGGTCAAGGCCGGTATTAATCCCGCGCATAATCGCAAGGTCGCCTTATTGCAACGTAAACAAGAAGCGGCCACGACATTTGAGTCGATAGCGTCGGAATGGTTCGCGGCCAAGTCGGGCAAGTGGTCAGCGGGTTACGCTCACAGCGTCAAAACGATAATCGAGCAAGACCTCAACAAGTTCATCGGGTCGCTGCCCATCAAGGGTATTAAGACGCCAGCCGTCTACGATGTGGTGCGCAGGATTGCGAAACGACAAGCCCCAACCCGCGCGATTCTTGCAAGGCAGATAATAGGCTCGGTATTTAAGCTGGCAATTCTCACGCACCGTGCCGAATACAATGTCGCCGACCCCATCAAGGGCGAAATTGCGCGGCGAGTAGTCGAACACCGGAAGCATCTAAGACAAGACGACCTCCCCGACTTTTTGCGCAAGCTGGAGTGTTGCGGCCGAGCGAATATTGACCACCTGTGCCGATTGAATTTTGACCAGGGGCTTTTGCTGACCTGACCACGGCCAGCTGTGGATAACTATATCTGTTTTCGGGTTCCGTTTCTCCTTTTCATCAATTCTGAAGACCACAGCGACG